>NZ_JAJNQM010000007.1:0-62576 GCF_022227785.1 Ectothiorhodospira lacustris
GGCCCGGCGGGCCTGAGCGGCATCGGCACCCACGGCCTGGGCCAACAGGCCCGCCAGACGGGCCACCCGCTGGGTCTTGTCGTACAGGCTGCCCAGCTTGTGCTGGAACACCACCGTCTTCAGGGCCTCCAGATGGCTCTCCAGGGGGCGGCGACGGTCCTGGTTCCAGAAGAATTCCGCATCGGCAAAGCGTGGCCGAATCACCCGCTCATTCCCTTCCCGCACCCGCTCGGGCTGCCGGGAATCCACGTTGCTGATGGTGATGAAATGGGGCATCAGGCGCCCTTCCCCATCCACCACGGGGAAGTATTTCTGGTTGTCCTGCATGGTGGAGATCAGGGCCTCCTGAGGCACGTCCAGGAAGCGGGCCTCGAAATGGCCCACCACCGCCACCGGCCACTCCACCAGGGCGGTCACCTCATCCAACAGGTCCGCCTCGATGACCGCCCGGCCGCCCAGTGCCGCGGCGGCGGTCTCCACCTGGCCGCGAATGGCGGCACGGCGGGCCTCGAAATCCACCTTCACCCAGCCCTGGGTCTCCAGCAGCGAGGCATAATCCGACGGTGCGGACAGGGACAGGGCGGCAGGATGATGGAAGCGATGCCCGCGGGTCTCGCGGCCCGCCGGGATGCCCAGGATGGAGGCCTGGATGACCTCCGTGCCGAACAGCATCACCACCCAGTGCACCGGACGCACAAACTCCGCGTCGCCGTCACCCCAGCGCATGCGCTTGGGGATGGGTAGGGCCGACAGGGCGGCCTCGACGATGGCGGGCACCAGGGCGACGGTGTCACGGCCCGGTTCCAGGTGGCGGTGTACCAGCCAGGCACCCTTGTCCGTTTCCAGGCGTTCCAGGTCACCCACCGCCACGCCGCAGGAGGCGGCAAAACCCTGGGCAGCGCGGGTGGGGTTGCCGTCCCGGTCGAAGGCGGCGGCCAAGGCCGGCCCCCGCCGTTCCATGGCCTGATCCGCCTGGCCCGGCGGTAGCCCCCGCACCCACACCGCCAAGCGGCGGGGCGCGGCATAAGCCACGTGGTCGACGGGGCCAAGGCCGGCATCCGCCAGGCCCTTGACGACCCCGTCCGCAAAGGCATCCCGCAACCCCTTGAGGGCCTTGGGCGGCAGCTCTTCGGTGCCGATCTCGATCAGAAGATCCTGTGTCTTACTCATGTTTTGATCCAGTCCCAGGTCAGGTGCGCTCGGCCTTGGCCGCGGCGGGGAGCATGGGGAAGCCCAGCTGTTCGCGGGCGGCGTAGTAGGCCTCGGCGACGGCGCGGGCCAGCTCACGCACCCGCAGGATGTAGCGCTGCCGCTCGGTGACGGAGATGGCGCGCCGGGCATCCAGCAGGTTGAAGGTATGGGAGGCCTTGAGCATCTGCTCGTAGGCCGGCAGGGGCAGGCCCTGCTCGATGAGATATTTGCTCTGCTGCTCGCAGGTCTCGAACCAGCCGAACAGGGCTTCTACATTGGCGTGTTCGAAGTTATAGGTGGACTGTTCCACCTCGTTCTGGTGGTAGACGTCACCGTAGGTGACCACACCCTGGGGTCCTCGGGTCCAGACCAGATCGTAGACGCTCTCCACACCCTGCAGGTACATGGCGATGCGCTCCAGGCCGTAGGTGATCTCACCGCTCACCGGCCGGCAGTCCAGGCCACCCACCTGCTGGAAATAGGTGAACTGGGTCACCTCCATGCCGTTGAGCCACACCTCCCAGCCCAGGCCCCAGGCACCCAGGGTGGGAGACTCCCAGTTGTCCTCCACGAAACGGATGTCGTGCACCAGCGGGTCGATGCCCAGGGCCTGCAGGGAGCCCAGGTAGAGCTGCTGGATGTCCGGCGGCGAGGGCTTGAGCAGCACCTGGAACTGGTAATAGTGCTGGAGCCGGTTGGGGTTTTCCCCGTAGCGGCCGTCGGTGGGCCGGCGGGAAGGCTGCACATAGGCGGTGCGCCAGGGCTCCGGGCCGATGGCCCGCAGGAAGGTGGCGGAGTGGAAGGTACCCGCCCCCATTTCCATGTCGTAGGGCTGGAGCAGCACGCAGCCGTGGCCTGCCCAGTAGTCCTGCAGGGCCAGGATCAGGCCCTGGAAGGTAGAGACATCGTGAGAAGACATGAGGATCGACCCGAGTGATTCGTGGATGGCGCGACCCTGATCGTGGGTCACGCAAAGCTCGTCAGTATAACGGTGCCTCGCCGTGGGCGCCCAGCCCCGCGCGTGTTCGGTCCCGACCAAACGCCCGATGACCGACGGGACTGGGCGCACGTGTCACCAGGGTTTACAATCCCGCTTCCCCAAGCCGTGCCCACCCGGGCCATGATCAACGAGGCCCCCATGTCAGCCGGGCTCCCCAGCGAACAGCGTTATCAGGCCATGCGTCGCGTCACCCTCATCGGCGCCATGACCAACGTGAGCCTGGCGACGGCGCAGATCGTCGGCGGCTGGATGAGCCACTCCCAGGCCCTGATCGCCGACGGCGTCCATACCCTCTCCGACCTGATCAGCGACATCATGGTCCTGTTCGCCGCCCGCAAGGCCAACGAAGCCGCTGACGCCAACCATCCCTACGGTCACGGCCGCATCGAGACCCTGGCCACCGTGGCGGTGGGACTGATCCTGGCCGGGGTGGCTGTGGGCATCATGGCGGACGCAGCCCGGCGCCTGCTCAATCCGGCAGAACTCCTGAACCCCACTCCCCTGGCCCTGGTCCTGGCGGCGATCGCTATCATCAGCAAGGAAGCCCTGTACCACTACACGATGCGCGTCGCCAAAAAGGTTCGCTCACGCATGCTGGAGGCCAATGCCTGGCACCACCGTTCCGATGTGATCTCGTCGGTGGTGGTGCTGGTGGGCGTGGGCGCCACCCTGGCCGGCATGCCCTTCATGGATGCGGTCGCGGCCATCCTGGTGGCCCTGCTCATCGGCCACATGGGGGTCAAGCTGATCTGGAACAGCGCCCGGGAACTCATCGACACCGGGGTGGAAGCGGAAGAACAGGAGCGCATGCTGGAAGCGGTCCGTCGACTGGACGGCATCCAGGGAGTCCATGACCTGCGCACCCGGCGCATGGCGGGCACCCTGCTGGCGGACGTCCATGTCCAGGTCGCGCCCCGCATCAGCGTCTCCGAGGGGCATCACATCGCGGATGCCGTCTGTGTGGCGATGCACGGGGTCCAGGACGAGTTGGGCGACATCCTGGTCCACATCGACCCCGAAGACGACCAGCAGAGTGCCCCCAGCAGCCATCTGCCCAACCGCACGGAGATGCTCAAACGCCTGCAGGCACAATGGCATGACTTACCGGCATCGCGGCATGTAGACCAGGTGATCATCCATTACCTGCAGGGACGGGTGCATCTGGAACTGCAACTGCCTCTGCAGGCGCTCGACAACCTGACCGAGGCCGATAGCATTGCCCGGGCCCTGGTAGCGTCCAGCCTGCAAGCAGAAGACGTCGGCCAGGTACAGGTCCTGTTCCGGCACTGAATGGTCTGCGGGCAAGCCGCGCGGACACCAGGGCCCACACCGCTCGCCCCATAACAGCGCAAAATACTTAAAAACGCACTAAGATTGTGCGTGCATTGATGGGCCGGACCCGAAAATCCGCCCCAAAAGGCCGCATCATCCCACTCAAACCCATGGCATGCTTCATGCTTGCTATGGATCGACCGAATTGAACGCCCGCTCAGGCGGGGATCCGTTTCAACAGGCCTCTCTCATTCAAGCCCTGGAGGAGTACGCATGTCAGCAGCAGATGTTCTGAATATGATCAAGGAAAACGGCGCGAAATTCGTCGATTTCCGCTTTGTGGACAGCCGTGGCAAGGAACAGCACGTGACCGTGCCCGCCCACGCCGTCGATGAAGACGTGCTGGAAGGCGGCAAGATGTTCGACGGCTCCTCCATCGCCGGCTGGAAAGGCATCAATGAGTCAGACATGATCCTCATGCCCGATGTGGACACCGCGGTCATGGACCCCTTCTTTGACGAGCCCACCCTGAATCTGCGCTGCGACGTGGTGGAACCGGCCACCATGCAGGGCTATGACCGTTGCCCCCGCTCCCTGGCCAAGCGCGCCGAGGCCTACCTGGCCAGCACCGGCATCGCCGACACCTGCCTGTGGGGCCCGGAAAACGAATTTTTCGTCTTTGACGACATCAAGTGGGGCAACTCCATTCAGGGCGCCTTCTTCAAGATCGACGCCGACGAAGCCTCCTGGAACTCCGAAAAGGTGTTCGAAGACGGCAATATCGGCCACCGCCCCTCCGTGAAGGGCGGCTACTTCCCGGTACCCCCGGTGGACAGCCTGCAGGACCTGCGTTCCGCCATGTGCCTGGTGCTGGAAGACATGGGTCTCAAGACCGAAGTTCACCACCACGAAGTGGCTACCGCCGGTCAGTGTGAGATCGGTGTCGGCCCCGGCACCCTGACCCGCAAGGCCGACGAAGTGCTGATGCTCAAGTACGTGGTGCAGAACGTGGCCCACAACTACGGCAAGACCGCCACCTTCATGCCCAAGCCCCTGGTGGGCGACAACGGCAGCGGCATGCACGTGCATCAGTCCCTGGCCAAGGACGGGCAAAACCTGTTTGCCGGTGACAAATACGGCGGCCTGTCCGAAACCGCCCTGTACTACATCGGCGGCATCATCAAGCACGCCCGCGCCCTGAACGCCTTCACCAACGCCTCCACCAACAGCTACAAGCGTCTGGTGCCCGGCTTCGAAGCTCCGGTGATGCTGGCCTATTCCGCCCGCAACCGTTCCGCTTCCATCCGGATTCCGTGGGTGTCCAGCCCGAAGGCCCGTCGCATCGAGGTGCGCTTCCCCGACTCCACTGCCAACCCCTACCTGGCCTTCGCCGCCATGCTGATGGCCGGCCTGGACGGCATCCAGAACAAGATCCACCCGGGCGAAGCCATGGACAAGAACCTGTACGACCTGCCCCCCGAAGAGGAAAAGCAGATCCCGCAGGTTTGTCATGCCCTGGACCAGGCCCTGGAAGCCCTCAACAAGGACCGCGCCTTCCTCACCGCCGGCGGTGTGTTCACCGACGACATGATCGATGCCTACATTGATCTGAAGATGGAAGAAGTCACCCGTCTGCGCATGACCACCCACCCGGTGGAGTTCGATCTGTACTACAGTCTGTAAGTACAAGACGGGTCAGCAGTCCGGAAGCACCGAACCCCCGGCTTGCCGGGGGTTCTTTTTTCCGTGCAAGCGACCTGGAACAGAGGATACAAAGGACACCGCCATGCCCCTGTTGCTCCTGCTGCTGATACTCGCCGTGCCCGTCCAGGCCCAGATCTACCAGTGGACTGACGAGCAGGGACGCCCCGCCTTCGGCGACACGCCACCGGACGGGGTCGATGCACGCCCGATCCGGGTTGACCGGCCCGCGACCCTCCCCGGCTTGCCCGATGCCCGACAGATCCTGCAGCCGCCCCCCCCTTCCGCAACAGAGGAATCGGAGGACGCCTATCAGCGGCTGACCATCAACCAACCGGAACAGGACGGCGTGGTACGCACCAACCTGGGGCAGGTCGACATCGCCGTGAATCTAAGCCCCACTCTCAAGACGGACCTGGGACACCGAATCCGGATCCGCCTCAACGGCGACGCCGCCGTCACCACCCAGGCCACCCAGACCACCCTGGAAGACGTGCCGCCGGGGACGCACACCCTGCAGGCAGAGGTCCTGGATGAGGGCGGCAGCGCCCTGATCCGCTCCGACACGATCACCTTCCACCTCCTGCGCACCACCGTACAGCAGCAATCCCGACCACGCCCCTGAAGCCCGCGCGCCAATCGCCGGCCCGGACCCGGCGCGCACCATCATGGTGCATACTATGCTCCAAAGGCGCCGGAACATCCCTCACGCCCTGACCGCCGATGCCCCGGAAGCGGCGCCCCGAAGCCGTCTTGCGGGATGAATGCGCGATTCCCGCGGGCGGCATCATTCTGGTTTGTTTCTTGCATTAGGGAATCCGTATGCCTCACGATCACAGCCTGCACCGACAACTGCTGGAGACCCTGACCACCGCCGTCCTGGTGGCAGATGATCAGCTGCGCCTGGTCTACATGAACCCGGCGGCGGAGATGCTGATGGAGATGAGCCTGAACCGGATCCAGGGCCTACCCATCCAGGGACTGTTCCGGGAAGACGAAACCTTTATCGCCAGCCTGAGGCAATCCCTGGACACGGGCCACCCGTTTACCGAGCGGGAACGACTCCTGGCCCTGCATTTCGCCCGGGAGGTGACCGTGGACCTGACCGCCTCCCCCCTCTCCGAGCCGGGGCACGCCAGACAGTTGCTGGTGGAACTGATCCAGGTGGACCGGCAGTTGCGCATCACCCGGGAAGAGCAACTCCTCAACCAGCAATCCGCCACCCGGGCCTTGGTCCGGGGCCTGGCCCACGAGATCAAGAATCCCCTGGGAGGGCTGCGCGGCGCGGCCCAGCTCCTGGAACGGGAGCTGCCGGACCCTGAGCTGCAGGAGTACACCCGGATCATCATCGGCGAGGCAGATCGCCTGCAGAATCTCGTCAACCGGATGCTGGGACCCAACAGCCTGCCCCACTCCCGCCCCCTCAACATCCACCGGGTGCTGGAGCATGTCCGCAGCCTGGTGAGCGTCGAAGCCCCGGAAGAGATTCACATCCGCACCGACTACGACCCCAGTATCCCCGATGTCAACGCCGACCAGGACATGCTGATCCAGTCGGTACTCAATATCGTGCGCAACGCGGTGCAGGCCCTGGATGATGGCGGAGAAATCCGCCTGCGGACCCGGGTGCGGCGCCAGTACACCATCGGCCAGATCCGTCACAAGCTGGTGGCCCTGATCCAGGTCATCGACGATGGGCCGGGTATCAGCGAGGACATCCGCGAGCGCATCTTCTTTCCCATGGTCTCGGGCCGCGCCGGGGGTACGGGGCTTGGGCTTTCCATCGCCCAATCCCTGCTCAACCAGATGGGCGGCCTGATCGAGTGTACTTCCCGTCCGGGGCAGACGGTGTTTTCACTGCTGATCCCCGTGGAGCTTATGGATGACTAGACGTGAACATATATGGGTCATTGATGACGACCGATCCATCCGCTGGGTGCTGGAACGGGCCATGAACAAGGCCGGCATCGAGGTCACCTCCTTCGCCTGTGCCGCCGAGGCCCTGGAATGCCTCGAACGCGACGTACCGGACGCGCTGGTGACGGACATCCGCATGCCGGGCATGGACGGCTTGGAACTGCTCAGCCGGCTGCAGCGGGAACACCCGGAACTGCCGGTGATCATCATGACCGCCCATTCGGACCTGGAAAGCGCGGTCTCCGCCTACCAGGGCGGCGCTTTCGAATACCTGCCCAAGCCCTTCGACGTGGACGACGCGGTCTCGCTGGTGAAACGGGCCTGTCAGGCACGGCGGGAGCGAGGCCGGGAGGAACCCTCCGGCAACAGCAAGACCCCGGAGATCATCGGCGAGGCGCCGGCCATGCAGGAGGTATTCCGCGCCATCGGTCGACTGTCGCGCTCCAACATCACCGTTCTCATCAACGGCGAGTCGGGCACCGGCAAGGAGCTGGTGGCCCACGCCCTGCACCGCCACAGCCCCCGGGCACACATGCCCTTCATCGCCCTGAACACCGCCGCCATTCCCAAGGATCTGCTGGAATCGGAACTGTTTGGTCACGAGAAGGGGGCTTTCACCGGTGCCCAGAGCGCCCGTCGCGGACGCTTCGAACAGGCGGACGGCGGCACCCTGTTCCTGGACGAGATCGGTGACATGCCGGCGGAACTACAGACCCGGCTGTTGCGGGTACTGGCGGACGGCGAGTTCTACCGGGTCGGCGGGCACATGCCGGTGAAGGTGGATGTACGCATCATCGCCGCCACCCACCAGAACCTGGAAAGCCGGGTCCAGGAAGGCCTGTTCCGGGAAGACCTTTTCCATCGGCTGAACGTGATTCGCATTCATGTCCCGGCCCTGCGGGAACGGCGCCAGGACATCCCCCTGTTGCTGAATCACTTCCTGGGGACGGCAGCGGCCGAGCTGAACGTGGAGCGCAAGGTCCCGTTGCCGGAGGTGATGGAGTATCTCTCGGCCCTGGACTGGCCCGGCAATGTGCGGCAACTGGAAAACCTGTGCCGCTGGCTCACGGTCATGGCCTCGGGCCGGGAGATCCACACCAACGACCTGCCGCCGGAACTGCACGAGCGCTCCGGCAACAGCCACGGCGGCGGCTGGGAGGAAGAGCTGGCTCACTGGGCGGAACAGGAACTGGCGCGGGGCAATGCCTCCCTGCTGGACCGGGCCACCCCGGCCTTCGAGCGCATCATGATCAAGGCCGCCCTGAAGAAGACCGGCGGGCGACGCCAGGATGCGGCAAAACTACTGGGCTGGGGGCGCAACACCCTCACCCGCAAGATCAACGAACTGAACATGGATGAGGGTGAGGATCTGGGGGCCTGATGCCCCTCAGTTCAGCTGCAGGGTCCCCGTCAGCTCCGACACATGGCCAAACCCGTGGCGCTTCAGGTAATCCTGAATACCCTGGTTGATCTTTTGGCACAGCAACGGATCATAGAACAGCCCCGTCCCCACCCCGACCGCTGTGGCCCCCGCCAGCAGGAACTCGATGGCATCGGTGGCACAGGCCACCCCGCCCTGGCCGATGATGGGCACCCCATGGGGCTTGGCCACCTGATAGACCTGATGCACCCGCAGCAGGGCCACCGGCTTGACGGCCGGACCGGACAGGCCGCCCTGGTTGTTGCCGATCACGGTGCGGCGACGCTCGGCATCGATGGCCATCCCCATCAGGGTGTTGATGGCGGAAAAGGCATCGGTGCCGGCCTCGATGCAGCGCCGGGCATTGGCGGCGATGTCCGTCTGATTGGGAGAGAGCTTGGTGATCAGCGGCTTGCCGGTGGCCTTGCGACAGGCCGCCACCACCCGGGCGGACATGTCCGGATCATTGCCGAAGGCCACCCCACCCTCCTTCACGTTGGGGCAGGAGATGTTGATCTCGATGGCATCCACCGGAGAATCATCAAAACGGCGGGTGACTTCGATGTATTCCTCGATGGTGGAGCCGGAAACATTGGCGATGAAACGGGTCTCGTCATAGTCCAGGCCGGGCAGGATCTCGTCCACCACGAAGTCCACCCCCGGATTCTGCAGGCCGATGGCATTGAGCATGCCGCCGGGGGTCTCGTAGACCCGATGAGGGGCGTTGCCCGAACGGGCCTGACCCGTGGTGCCCTTGAGACAGACGGCGCCCACATGACGATTGGAGAAACCCGCCACACGGGTATACTCCTCGCCGAACCCCACGCAGCCCGAGAGCAGCACCAGGGGAGAGGCCATGGAAAGCCCGCAAAAATCGATCGCAAGGGCCTGTTTAGGGGAAGTGTCGACTGGCATGTTTCATATCGTCCTGTATCAACCGGAGATACCGCCCAACACGGGTAACGTCATGCGCCTGGCGGCCAATAGCGGCTGCCGGCTGCACCTGATCCACCCGCTGGGGTTCACGCTGGATGACGCACGCCTGCGGCGCGCAGGGCTGGATTATCGGGATATGGCTCCGGTGACGGAGTATGACAGCCTGGGGGCCTTCTCGGAAGCCATACAGCCGCAGCGGCTGTTCGCCCTGTCCACCCGAGGCAACCGGGTCTACAGCGAGATCCCGTTTCAGACGGGGGATGCCTTCCTGTTCGGCCCGGAAACCCGGGGCCTGCCGGAGGTGGTGCTGGAAACGCTCCCCGCGGAGCAACGCCTGCGCGTCCCCATGATGCCGGGGAGCCGCAGCCTCAACCTGTCCAACTCGGTGGCCGTGGTGGTGATGGAGGCCTGGCGGCAACTGGGCTACCCCGGTGCCGCCACCTGAAGATGTGCAGAGCAAGACATACCCCTGCCTATCCCGTCATTCCCATGCCCTATCCCGTCATTCCCGCGCCCTATCCCGTCATTCCCGCACCCTATCCCGTCATTCCCGCGAAGGCGGGAATCCAGTGACGAACTGAAAACCCTGGACTCCCGCCTTCGCGGGAGTGACGATGTTTTCCTGCGGAAACGACGCTGCTTTCCAGCGGGAGCGGCGATGTTTTTCAGAACGACGCCTGACGTGACATGCACAAGCCCGTGTCAAAGGGGCCGTCAGACAGCTAGAACTCCGGCTTGGGGTCCCGGCTCAGCAGCTCTTCCACCGCAGCCATCGGCGCCAGCCCTTCATAAAGGACCCGGTACACTTGCCGACAGATGGGCATGTCCACCTTCAGGGCGGCGGCCTTGGCCACTGCCACCCGGGCGGTGCGCACACCCTCCACCGCCTGGCCGATGGCCGCCACCGCTTCATCCATCCCCTGCCCCTGGCCCAGGGCCAGGCCGAGGCGACGATTGCGGGACTGGTTGTCGGTACAGGTGAGCACCAGATCCCCCAGACCAGACAACCCCATCAGGGTCTCGTTGCGGGCACCGGTGGCGGCCCCCAGACGCATCAGCTCCGCCAGCCCCCGGGTGATCAGTGCGGCACGGGCATTGGCCCCAAAACCCAGGCCATCGGACACCCCGGCGGCAATGGCCAGCACGTTCTTGAAGGCACCGCCCAGCTGCACACCCACCACGTCGTCACTGGTGTATACCCGCAACGTACCACCTGCCAGCCAGGCACGGGCATCCTCGGCAAAGGCCGGATCCGGCGCAGCCAGGGTCAGTGCGGTGGGCAGGCCCCGGCCCAGCTCGGAGGCAAAGGAAGGACCGGAGGCCACCCCCCAGTGCACATCACCAGGCAGATCCTCCAGCACCAGCTCATGGAGCCAGCGGGTGGTTTCCAGATCCAGACCCTTGGTGGCCCACACCAGCCCACGCCCCGGCAGTTGCGGGGCAATGCGGCGCAGAATCTCGTGAAAACCGCTGCTGGGCACGGCCAGCAGGACCCGATCGGCCACGGACACAAGGGCATCGAGATCATCAACGGGCGTCAAGGTCGCCGGGAACGGGGCATCCGGCAGATAGCGGACATTGCGACCGGCGGCCCGCATTTCCGCCATCCGCTCCCCGTCACGCCCCCACAGGCCGACCTTCAGACCCTTGCGGGCAAGATGAATCGCCAGCGCCGTCCCCCAGGAACCGGCGCCCAGCACCGCCACATGACCCACGACACCCATGGAGGCCGGAGCTCAGTTCAGCGGGGTGGGCGCGGCATCACCACCGCCACCCTGAGCCGCCTGCTGCTCATTACGCAGCTTCTGCGTATAGAGGGCATCGAAGTTGACCGGAGCCAGCAGCATTTGCGGGAAGCCACCGCGGGTGACCAGATCGGAGATCGCCTCGCGGGCAAAGGGGAACAGCAGATTGGGACAGTAGGCCGCCAGCAGCGGACCCATCTGGTCCTGGGGGATGCCCCGCAGCACGAAGGCGCCGGCCTGCTTCACTTCCACCAGGTACGCCGCCTTGTCCTGGGATTTGGTGGTCACGGTCACCGTCAACTCCACTTCGAAGAGTCCGTTCTCATCCAGGGACCGGGCCTGGGAGTTCAGCTGCACCTGGGTTTCCGGCTTCCACTCGCGGGTAAAGACGGCGGGAGAATTGGGCGACTCGAAGGAGATATCCTTCACATAGATCTTCTGCAGCCCGAACTCCTGCTGCGGCTGTCCCTGGGCAACGCCGTCGGCGTTGGGTTTCGGTGCCTGATTTTCCGTCATGCTGACTCCGTGACTGGTTGGGTACGAGGTGATCGAGCGGACAATGATAGGGGGGGCGGCCCAGGGGCTGCAAATGACAGGATGATAACGGGCGGGAAAGCAGGTCTCAGCCCCCATCCAGCCCTAGCAGGGCGTCCAACTCACCCTGTCGATCCAGCGCCACCAAGTCCGTATAGCCGCCCAGATGCCGGTCCCCGGCAAACACCTGAGGTACCGTCTCCCGCCCCGAGCGCTGCTCCATCACTTCACGCTGGACCGGGTCCCGGTCTACCCGGATCTCCTCGAAGGAGACGCCTTTGCTCCTGAGCAATCGCCGGGCCAGCATGCAGAAGGCGCAGGAGTCGGTCCCGTAAATCACCACGGTGGTGCCGCCCGTGGGTGGCGATGAATCCGCCACGGGGCCGCCTTATTTCTTGCTCAGGGGCAGACCGGCGGACTCCCAGGCCAGGACGCCACCCTGAAGATTGACCACATTCTCGAAACCGTTCTTGACCAGGGTGTTGCAGGCCTGACCGGAACGGGCGCCGGTCTGGCAATAGACGACGACGGCCTTGTCCTTGAACTTGTTGATCTCGGTGAAACGGTCCTTGAACTTGGTCAGGGGGATGTGGCGGGCACCGGCAATCTTGCCGGTCTGGCGGGCCTCGCCCTCCTCACGCACATCCACCACCACGGTCTGATCCTGGTTCATGATCCGAACCACGTCAGCTGGCCCGAGCACCTTGTATTTCCGCGTCAGGCGAGTGTATTCGGTATAGCCGATGGCACCAATGACCGCCGCCAGCAGACCGAACAGGAGGGGGTGATTGGCAACAAACTCCAGGTATTGGTCCATGGATCGCTCAAGACTCGTGAATCATTGGAAAGGGCGCATTCTGAAGCCATGCGCCCCCGCGGGCAAGTCAGTCAGGCCAGCCCGTGAGCAGGGGGACTCACGCGGAGCGGCAAAAGACGTCCTGCATCATGCTGATCAGACGCAGGGTTCTGGCATCACTGACCCGGTAATAGACCCGATTGGCATCCTTGCGGGAGGCCAGGATCCCCTTGTCGCGCAGGATGGCCAGGTGCTGGGATATATTGCTCTGGGAGGTCCCCACATGATCGACGATCTCCTGCACGCTCACCTCTCTGTCACCCAGAACGCAGAGGATCTTCAGGCGCAGCGGATGGGCCATGGCCTTGAGGGAGCGGGAGGCACGCTCGATATCTTCTTCCTTGTTCAGGAGATCAGGGATCATATCGGATACTGTATTCATGGGGGCTTGCGGCTCGAAGGGGGCCACCTTAGCCATGGGCCGGGGGCTGATATATTAGAATTGGATGATTCGATTATGATCTTTATCAAAAATATTTCAACGATTTTCCGTATCCGCCGCCCATGATACCCCGGCCGCGTCATCTTGTTATGGCCCTGCTCATTCCCCTGCTGGGTCTCCCCTCTCCGATCCCGGCCGCCACGGAACGGGAAGAGGCCACACGCCGCCTGGAGCAGGTACAGCGGCAGATCCAGCAGGTTCGGGGACGCCTGGAAGCGGCTCGGGGCGAACAGGGCCGGCTGGAAGGACAACTCCGGGAGACGGAGCGCGCCATGGACCGGACCGGCCGCGACCTGGCCGCCGGCGAGAGCGCCCTCAAGGCCACGGAAACCCGCCTGCGCGAGTTGGAGCGCCGCCGGCGTGACGAAATGGCCCGACTGGCGGAGCATCGTACCGCCCTGGCCGCCCAGCTTCGCAGCGCCTATCAGACCGGCCGGCAGGACCATCTGAAACTGCTGCTGAATCAGGAAGATCCGGCCCGTATCGGCCGCATGCTGGTCTATTACGAGCACTACAATCGGGCCCGGCACGCCCGCATCGAGGCCGCCACCCAGGCCCTGGCGGCGCTGGCCGAGACCCACCACCAGCTGGACCTGACCCGCCTGCAGCAGACAGAGCAGCGCCGGACCCTGCTGGCGCACCGGGAACAACTGGAACAGCAGCGCCGGGAACGGGCCCAGGTGCTGGAAAAACTGCGCCGGGAAATCACCCAGGCAGGCACCTCGCTTTCCCGCCTGCAGGCGGACCAGGAGGGTCTTGAAGAACTGCTCAAGGCCCTGGACCAAGTCCTGAGCGACATCCCCGACGACGCCCTGCCAAATCAGGCCTTCGCCGAACGCCGCGGCAAGCTGCCGTTCCCCGTCCAGGGGGAAATCATCCACCGCTTCGGCAGCACCCGGGACAGCGGTACCGGCCGCCGCTGGCAGGGCTTGGTGATCAGCGCCCGCGAAGGAGAACCGGTACAGGCGATCCATCACGGCCGAGTCGCCTTTGCCGACTGGATGCGCGGCTTCGGCATGCTCCTGATCGTCGACCATGGCGGCGGTTACATGACCCTCTACGGCCATAACCAGGCCCTGTACAAGTCACCGGGGGACTGGGTACAGGCCGGTGATCTGATTGCCCGGGTGGGAGACAGCGGCGGTAGCGAACGTGCGGGCCTGTATTTCGAGATTCGTCACAAAGGCAACCCGGTGAACCCCTCCCAATGGTGCGACTCTAAGCTCCCAGTGGTAGGCTCTCGCTAATAAGCGCACCATAGGGGCCATCCGGACACATGATCCGCACCGATCAAGCCCTCAATCTCCCGCTCAAGACGGAGAGAATCATTTGGAGTTCAAGGCTATGAGTACCCAAACCCGCGTCGGCGCCGGCCTGTTGATGGGCCTGATTCTGGGCGTTGCGCTCAGCATCTCCTTCAGCGTCATGGCGGACCGCCAGCAGCATGAGGCCGACGCCCTGCCACTGGAGGACCTGCGCGCCTTCACCGACGTCTACATGCGCATCAAGCGCAACTATGTGGAAGAGGTCGAGGACTCCAAACTGCTGGAGAATGCCATTCGAGGCATGCTCTCCGGGCTGGACCCCCATTCCTCCTATCTGACCCCCAGCGAATTTTCGGAACTGCAGATCGGGACCAGCGGTGAGTTCGGCGGCCTGGGCCTGGAGGTGGGCATGGAGGACGGCTTCGTCAAGATCATCTCCCCCATCGACGACACCCCTGCCAGCCGCGCCGGCATCCAGGCCGGCGACCTGATCATTCGCCTGGATGACAACCCGGTGAAGGGCATGACCCTGAACGAAGCGGTCAACAAGATGCGCGGCCCCCGCGGCAGCAAGATCACCCTCACGGTGGTCCGTGAAGGTGTGGATCGTCCCTTCGAAGTCACCCTGACCCGGGACACCATTCGTGTGCGCAGCGTGCGCAGCGAGATGCTGGAGCCGGGGTTCGGCTATCTGCGCATCACCACTTTCCAGTCCAAGACCGCCCAGAACCTGGTGGAGGAAATCCGCAAGCTGCAGCGGGACAGTGGTGGTCTCAAGGGACTGGTGCTGGATCTGCGCAACAACCCCGGTGGCGTCCTCAACGGCGCCGTGGGTGTTTCCGACGCCTTCCTCACGGAAGGCCTGATCGTCTACACCGAGGGCCGGGTCAGTGATGCCCAGTTCCGCTACACCGCCTCACCCGGCGATGTGCTCAAGGGTGCGCCGCTGGTGGTCCTGGTGAACCAGGGCTCCGCCTCCGCCTCCGAAATCGTCGCCGGTGCCCTGCAGGATCACCAGCGCGGCATCATCATGGGCACCCCCACTTTCGGCAAGGGTTCGGTGCAGACCATCCTGCCCCTGAACCAGGGCAAGGCGCTCAAGCTGACTACCGCCCGTTACTACACGCCTGCCGGGCGCTCCATCCAGGCGGAAGGCATCGAGCCGGACATCAAGCTGGAGCCGGTCACCGTGGCTCGGGCGGAAACCCCGGACGTCAGGCCCATCACCGAGTCCCAACTCAACCGTCACCTGCAGGGCCGCGAAGGGGCCACCGAGACCAGCACAACAGATGACGATGAGAAGGAACCGCTGGCCCAGCGGGACTTCCAGCTCTACGAGGCCCTCAACCTGCTCAAGGGCCTGGACATCCTCCAGGCCCGCCGGTAGTAAAGGCAAGGCCGCTCCCCGTGCACGTCTCGGGCCTGTGTGCCCTGACATTGTGCCTGTGCCTTCTCACCGGCCCCTTAGGGGCCGGTGAGCGCCTCCCCTTCATTGCCATCATCATTGATGATCTGGGCAATGACCTGCGGGAGGCCCGGCGCACCACGACACTCCCGGGCGCCGTCACCTGCGCCGTGCTGCCCCATCTCCGCTTCTCCGAGGCCTCGGCGGAACTGGCTCATGAGAGGGGCAAGGAAGTGATGCTGCACCTGCCCATGGAGGCGGACAACGGCAGCAACCCGGGTTCGGGGGCGATCCTGAGCCACCTGGATGAACGGGAAACCCGGTCCCGTGTGCGCCAGGCCCTGGCCTCGGTGCCCCATATACGGGGCGTGAATAACCACATGGGCAGCCGCCTCTCCCGGGAATATCATCACTTGGCCTGGGTGATGTCGGAACTACGCGCCCATGACCCCGATCTTTACTATGTGGACAGCCGCACCCACGTGGAGACCCTGGGGCGCCATGTGGCCGAGTGGGCACGCCTGAACACCACCCAGCGGGATGTCTTTCTGGACTCCCGACCCCATGACGTGGAATTTGCCCGCATGCAGATGCAGCACTTGATCCGGCTGGCCCGGACCCAAGGACATGCCCTGGCCATCGGCCACCCCTACCCGGCCACTCTCCAGGTGCTGGAAGAAGTGCTGCCCACCCTGGCGTCCCGGGGTATACGCCTGATAACGGTCAGTGAATATCTCAAGCAGAAGGAGGAAGTTCGCCAATGGCACGCATCCTTATCCCCCTCGCCAACGGCTGCGAGGAACTTGAAGCCGTCACCCTGATCGACCTGCTGCGCCGGGCCGACTTCGACGTGATCACCGCCGGCCTGGAACCCGGCCCCGTCACCGGCGCGCACGGCATCGTACTGATGCCGGACACGGAACTGGAACAGGCTCAGCACGAGTCATATGACCTGATGGTGCTGCCCGGCGGCCTGCCCGGCGCGGACCATCTCAATGACGATCCCCGCATCCACGCGCTGCTGCGCAAGCTCCATGATGAAGGACGCTATGTCGGGGCCATCTGCGCCGCGCCCAAGGTGCTTGCCAAGGCCGGGCTGCTGGCGGATCGCCGGGCGACCGCCTACCCTACCGTACTGGAAGGCATGGGGCTTACCGATACCCAGCTCACCGGACAGCCGGTGGAAGTGGACGGCAACGTGGCCACATCCCGGGGTCCGGGTACCGCCATGGAATTCGCCCTTGCCCTGGTCGAACTGCTGGCCGGCACCGACAAGCGCAAACAGGTGGAAGACCCGCTCTGCCGTTGCTGAAGCCATTGCGGGGCCACCCCGGGGATTGCCGGGGTGGTCACCGTCGCCGCCTTTCTTGCGCTGCGGCATGGCAAGGGGTAGTGTGGGGAAGGATCATTCTCCGGTGAACGTCATGCCCCGCCCTTTCCTTGCCTTCATCCTGCTGTTCATCCCCACGCTGACCCTGGCGCAGGCGCCGGAACCACCCCCGGACCACAGACACCTGGTGGAAATGCCCACGCTGCAAAGGGAACTGCTCAGGGAGGAAATGCAGGAACACCTGATTGCCTATCAACGTATCCTTGATCTGCTGGCTCGTGGAGAGTTGGCACAGGCGGGAGAAATGGCGGAGAACACCATGGGCATCAGCACCATGGGCAAGCATGCCGCCGCCACGCGGGGCCTGGGAGGACCGGGACGATTCATGCCCGACGGCATGCGGCAGATGGGTTTTGCCATGCATGAATCCGCCACCGAATTCGCCAAGGTGGCCGAACAGGGGGATCTGCAGGAGGCCTTAAAGGCCCTGCATGAACTCACGGCCACCTGCGTGGCCTGTCACATGTCCTTCCGGACACGCTGAGAGTTGCGGGATTGCCGGGTACCCCACCGTCACTCCCGCGAAAGCGGGAGTTCAGGGGGTGTCATTGCCTGACTGGATTCCCGCTTGCGCGGGAATGACGCAGATAGAAAGCCTGGATTTCCGCCTGCGCGGGAATGACGGCTTCAAACTTGCCGTCACTCTCAAATTTGCCGTTACTTTCAACCCCACCGTCACTCCCGCGAAAGCGGGAGCCCAGGGAGGCATTGTCCGACTGGATTCCCGCTTGCGCGGGAATGACGCAGATAGAAAACCTGGATCCCCCATTGCACGACGGGAGTGGCGGCGGCACGAAAGGGAATCGTAAGGCTTACTTGATGACCTTACGTGACACGGACAGATACTCTTCACCCTTGGCCTTCACCAGAGCAAAGTCATTCTCCTCGGAAGCCACGTGCAGCTCCTCCAGGGTCTCGGCCAGTTCTTCCAGTTCTTCATTGATCTTTTCCAGCGCCACTTCCAGGGTATAGGTCAGCTCATGGACCTCAGCCACCTTTTCGGAGGTCAGCTCGCCGGCCAGCACGGCCTCCAGCTTGGCGTTATATTCGCTGAAATTCTTGACCGCCTGCTCCAGGGTTTCCGAGGGCGTCCCCTTGAAGTGCTCGACGCGATCGGCCATGACACTGCCGGAAGCCAGACCCAGGCCGGCGGCCAGGGCAACGGTGAGGAGGGTCTTTTTCATGATTTGCTCCAAAAGCTTACAGGTTGACGTGGATTGAAAGGGTGCAGGTCGAAACCTGCGGACTTAGAACTCTGCCGCCAGTTGCACCAAAAAGGCATTGGCGGAGTCGCCGGTACCACCATCGCGCTCACGGTAATCGCGGTCATGGCTGTATTCGAAGGACAGGGATAGCTGATCCATCAGGGCGATGGACACACCGGCCAGATAGCGGTAGCGCGGCAGTTCCAGCGCATCCTCAATGAATGCCTCGCTGCTGCCCTGAGCGGCGGCGGCCAGGGTCACCGGACGCTGCAGACCATCCAGCTCATAGGCCAGCTCCACCCCCCAGACGCTGGGACGAGCACCCTTGCCGTTAAATTCAAGCTGCCCGGCATCAAAGCGCTTCTCCGCCACCACATATTCGGCGGCCAGGGTAAAGGGGCCATGGACGGCGGTGATATGGGCGTTGTAACCGCCCACGCGCTTGCCTTCGACCACGGTTTCCACTTCCTGCAATGCATCGGAATCGCCCAGGGTGCTGGTGTAGGCGACGCCCAGATCCATCTCCACAGGACCGACATCGAATGCCACCCCCAGGTTCAGGCCCACGCTGCTCAGGTTGTCACGGGTGTCGCCGCTGAACAGCCAGGCCGCCCCATAGAACTGCTCGCCCTCCCAGCCCAGCAAGGCGGCGGTCTCACGGGTTTCCGCCAATTCCAGGGCCAACGGGTCGGAGACCAGGGCGGTCTCGAACCGACCGAACGGGACGTACCGGCGTCCCACCTCCAGGTAAGCACCCGGCAGGGCCGGCAGCCCCAGGGAGATCACAGCCTCGTCCACCTCCACTTCCGACTCTTCGCCATCATCTTCGTAGAGCAGCAGGATGCGGGCAGACAGGAGTTCATTGAACCGGGCCTCAAGCCCCAGTTCCACGGTTGCCAGATTCAGATCACTCTCGGAGCCGCCGTCATAGTCCTCGGCCCAGCCCGCCTCGATCTCCAGCAGACCGGACCAGGTCAGTTCCGGCATCTGTGCCTGGGCACTTGTCGCGGTCACGGCCAAGGCACTCCCCAGTGCCAGCGCCAGGCCGCGGGTCAGCCTGTTTTGCCCACCCCGCACGATGATTTCACCCTTCATGAAATTCCCCCATTTCAAGATAATGTCGTCACAATGAACGCCGAAGTCGTCATTCCCGCGCAGGCGGGAATCCAGTCACGCACTAACACCCGCTGGACTCCCGCTTTCGCGGGAGTGACGGCGACGTGCCTTTGCCGGTTCGAAAACATGACCGCAATGGCAGTGACCGGAACGCAGTGTAGCAATAAAAAATACAAACTTGAACGATAATCTATCTTATTCGCATCATATTTCCTGAAATTATTTACTTATCGCGAAACAGACGAAAACCGTACCGAAAGACTTCCTGCTACACTGCCCTCCCCGACCTGACCATGACGCCCATGAGAGAATTCCTGCTGATCGGCATCGGCGCCGGCGACCCGGACTATCTGACCCTGCAGGCCATCAAGGCCATCAACCGCGTGGATGTCTTCTTCGTCCTGGACAAGCGAGCGGAAACGGCGGAGCTGACCCGCTTCCGTCGGCAGATCTGCGAGCAGTTCGCCACCGACCGCCCATGGCGTTTCGTCACCCTGCAGGATCCGGTGCGGGATCAGAGCCGGGGGGGATACGCCTCGGTGGTGGAAGAGTGGCACGATGCCAGGGCAGTCTTGCTGGAGCAGGCCATCCGGAACGAACTGGAGGAAGGGCAGTGCGGCGCCCTGCTGCTATGGGGCGACCCCGCCCTCTATGACAGCGCCATGCGGCTCATGGAGATCATTCAGGCACGGGGCAATCTGGCGCTGGACTACCGGGTCATCCCCGGCATCACCAGCGTACAGGCCCTGGCGGCGGGTCACCGCATCCCCCTCAATCGCATCGGTGAGCCAGTGCATGTCACCACGGGCCGGCAACTTGCCAAGGGCCTCCCCAAAGACCTGGATGCGGTCCTGGTGATGCTGGACGGGGATCTGAGCTATCGGAAGGTACTGGAAGAGGACATGGAGATATTCTGGGGGGCCTATCTGGGGACCGAGGACGAGATCCTGATCTCAGGTCCGGCGAAAACCGTCACGCCGCAGATCGAACAGGCTCGCCAGGCGGGCAGGGCCGCCAAGGGGTGGATCATGGACACCTACCTGCTACGGCGCCCCCGACGCTCGGATTAGGGCTGCATTTTCAGCCCGAGGCCACCACCACCCGGTTACGTCCCGCATGCTTGGCCTGGTAAAGGGCCTTGTCCGCCCGAGCGAACAGGGTTTCTACCGTGTCGCCCGCCGTTGCCGGCGCCACGCCTGCGGAGATGGTGAAGCCTTCCACCACCGTATCATCCTGCCGGTTCACCAACCTGAGGCGCTCCACCATCGTCCGTGCCTGCTCGGCAAGGGCGACGGCCTCCTGTACGGTATAACCCGATAACAGGGCGACGAACTCCTCGCCGCCAAAACGCACCAGCACCGCATCGGGCGGCAGGACACGGCGCAAGGAGACGGCCACCTTGCGGATGACCACATCACCGACGGCATGGCCATAACGATCATTGATGGACTTGAAATGGTCAATATCCATCACCAGCATGGTATTACGGAGCTCATCCGAAGCCATGAGAACACGGGCCATCTCCGTTTCCATGCCCCGACGATTGAACAGGCCGGTCAAGGGATCGGTCATGGAAGCCTTCCGATGCTTTTCCAACTCATTGCGCAGATGCCGAGCCTCCAGCTCCGCCTCTTCGAGGTTCCTTTGCAGCGCAAGATTATCGGAACTGGCCGTGACCACCGCGGCCGCCAGGCGTTTGGCGATGGCTTTCAGGCCTTCAGGGTTTTCCGTTTGATCCAGGGCCTGCAGATTGTCCGTCAGACATTCATGAAAGCCCGCCGTACTGCGTTCAGCATCTCGGAGCAGACTGATGACGCCCCCCAGCAACGCCTCCAGTTCATCCCCCATGCCGCTGAAACGGGACAGACTCTCGCCGGCCACGTAGCGTTCGAACAGATGATGCAGGGCAAAGGAGTCCAGCTTCCTGCCCGTACTGAGCTGTTCACTGACCGCCTGCACCAGCTCTTCGTTGGCGGCCTGTAGATACTCGTGAAAAATCCAGTAATGGATGGGAGAAGGATCCAGGCCATGCCCCTCAAGCAGCTTGAGAATGCGATACCCGAAGTTGGGCTGCAGATCCGGGCGCGAACCCCGGGGCGTGTTTCCTGAAGTCATGGAGTGGGTCGATTCCTGTGCGCCGTCGGGCTACGGCATGGAGACCGTGGTCTGGTAAAGTAGCGCCTCAAGCCGTGCAGAACAAGGTCATGGCGGGGTCATCTTCATGAAACATGCGTTTTTAGGGGTGGGCTGTACCCCCGGCCTTCATCCCGACGCCATGATGGTTGCGGTACACA
Organism: Ectothiorhodospira lacustris; assembly: GCF_022227785.1. Classification (NCBI taxonomy): domain Bacteria; kingdom Pseudomonadati; phylum Pseudomonadota; class Gammaproteobacteria; order Chromatiales; family Ectothiorhodospiraceae; genus Ectothiorhodospira; species Ectothiorhodospira lacustris. The sequence continues at coordinate 21,690 of NZ_JAJNQM010000007.1, forward strand.
GGGCACTGGAAATGGCGGCACTCGCACCGGATGCCGTCGGCGGCTTGGGGACCATCGTACAACGCCGGCACGAGCCGGCCATCCTCTTCGTGGCAAAACACCATGGCTGGAACATCCAGGTGTTTTCCGCCCAAACCCTGTCCCAGGTACCCGTCCCCAATCCTTCCGAGCGGGTCAGACAGATAATGGGCACACCGGCCGTCGCCGAGGCGGCGGCCCTGCTGGCGGCCGGAACGCGGGACCCAAGCCACCTGCTGCTGGAAAAGCTGATTCACCGTGACGGAGCGCACAAGGCCGCCACCATCTCCATCGCTCGACAACGATCACATGCGAAAGCGCCGCACCAGCCCCTGTAGCTGGTCCGCCAGAGCGGAGAGGTCTTCCGCGGCATGGGAAGTTTCGTCCATACAGCGCCGGGTCTGCTCGGAGACCGCATGGATCTGCTGAATGCCGCCATTGATGTCCCGGGCCGTCGCACTCTGTTCCTCGGTAGCGCCGGCAATCTGCCGGATCACGTCGCTGATATGGGTCACTGATGCGGTGATCCGGTCCAGGGATTCCCCCGCCCGGGCCGCCTCATCCACGCTCCGCACCGCCTGCTCACGACTGACCACCATCACTTGGGCAGCATTCCTGGCGCTGTTCTGCAACCGGTCGATCATGCCCTGGATGTCGGCGGTGGATTTCTCGGTACGGCTGGCCAGGGTCCTGACCTCGGCAGCCACCACGGCAAATCCCCGCCCCTGCTCCCCCGCACGAGCAGCCTCGATGGCCGCATTCAGGGCCAGCAGGTTGGTCTGCTCTGCGACATCGCGGATCACCTCCAGTACGGTACCGATGCGCTCGGCATCCTCCCGCAGGGAGTCCATGGCCTGGGCCGAATCGTTGACGTTTTCCGCCAGGGATTCGATGGTGGCCATGCTGCGCCCCACTTCCGTCTTGCCGGCCTGCACCTGTGCCAGGGTGTCCTGGGCCAGATGGGCCGACGACTGGGTGTTCCTTGCCACCTCATCCACCGTGGCCACCATCTGGTTCATGGCCACCACTGCGCCGTCCACCTGCTCAGTCTGACGCCGCAGACCCTCGTCCGTATCCATATTCACCCGGGAGAGACGGGAAGCAGCGACGCTCAGGCGTCCGGAGACATCGACAATCTCCCCCACCATTTCACGGAGCCGGACCTGCATGGCACCGATACCGGCCGCCAGACTGGAGGAGTCGCCCGTCCGCCCCTGGACCGGCACGCTCAGATCTCCCCCGGCCACCCGCTGCACTGCACCGGCCACATCGGCAGGTTCACCGCCGATGATGGCATTTACGGTGCGCACCACCAGCAGAGTCAGCGCCATGGCCACGACAATCATCAGACCGGCAATGACGACCAGTCGGGCCAGCATGGCACGCATGTCCGCAAAGGCAGGACCTGCCTCCCGCTCCAGGACCAGCCCCCAACCCAGCAGGGGGATGTGGGTATAACTGCCGATCACATCCGCCCCGGCCGAATTAGGGTAGCGGCCCACCCCGCTACCGCCCTCGCGAATGGCCCGGACCGCCTCGGTATCCAGGGGCGTATCGATATCGCGGATGGAGCGTGCCGGGGTCACCGGTCGACCGTCGGCACCGTCCACCAGAAAGATCTCCCCGTCCGCATCCGAAGACAGTTCCCGCACCCGCTCAAACACGCTTTGCAGCCGGACCGCGCCCCGCACCACCCCCACCACCTGGCCATCCCGGTGGATAGGGACCGCCACGGGGCTCACGTGATAACCGGTGAAGCGGGAATGCACCGGCTTGCCGATCACCTCCGTTCCGGCCACTACCTGGGTAAACCAGGAACGGTTGTCCAGACGGAAGCCGGCCACCTGTTCCGCCGGCAACGTCCGAGCCTGACCGTCGTGGGATACGCCGGCAATACCATACCCCCGGGGATCCACCACCATGATGGTGTCGTAATAGCCGTTGGCGACCATGGCCAGCAGCAGGGGCGTAAGTCCGGCCGGATCCATGTCCGCGGCCTCTTCCAGCCTTGCCAGATAACGCATCTCGTCCTGCCGCACCCGAAGCCAGTCCATGAAGGACTGGGTGTTCATGGCCGCGGCGGACTGGAGCTGCTGCAGCGTCCCCTGGGTATAGGCCTCCCGGTACTGCATGAAAACCATCCCGGTCACCACCAGGATGCTGGTCAGGACCAGTGTTCCCATCAGCATGGTCAGCCCTCCGGCAAGACCGGTCCGTTCCAGCAAAACTTTCATTCAGGCACTCCTATAGACCTGGGTGTTATGCCATTTCAAATTACTAAATGAGAATAATACTGGATATCGGTTTTAAGACGATGACTTAAAAGATCGCCATACCCTCCGCCGATCGTCCGCACCTGACCGGTCATCCGAAGCCGTCGGACCAGAGTGCTTGCCCGTCCCCGACAGATGTGCCAGCATCGTTTCATGCTGCACGTCCGTGCCATCATCCTGCTGGTGATCGCGTCCCTTCTGGCGATGCCGATGCACCATGTGCTGGCGGCCTCGCCTGCCGCCAAAGGCGATGCCTGGATGCACCAGGGTCATCATCAGGATCACGTCCCCGCTGCCGACACGGGCCATTGCGGTGAAACCGGGGACGAGCAGGCCGAAACCAGCCAGGAGCAGTGTGCCTTCTGTGCCGCCTGCGCCCTGGCAATGGCCCAGGAGCCACCCGTCGAACAGCGTGCCTGCCAGCCCGCCCCGGCCGGCATCATTCATGGCCTGCACTCCCGGATTCCCCAGCTGGAACACCGACCTCCCAAACCCCACCTCGCCTGACCCCCGGGCGGCCACGGGCCGCCGGATACCGGTCGTCCCTCCGGCCCTCGTCACGCGCAGCCGGCCCATACGGGTTCTGCCACGCGTCTGAACGTCGCCGGGTCGACCCGATGCAACGGGGTCCCGCGCGACCCCAAGGCGAGGACGTCAATTCATGCCATCCCAGAACCCCGGCAGGCTGCCCGGCCTGCTGCTGCTTCTGCTGCCGGGGGCACTCCCGGCGGCCCCTCCACCCCTGCCATTGAGTCCGGCCGAGGCCGAAACCCTGGCCCTGGATCAGGACCCCCTGACCGCCCGCTACCGGGAACAGGCGGCGGCACGGGCGGAATCCGCGGTCAGCGCCGGTGCCCTGCCGGATCCCATGCTGATCATCGAATGGATGGATCTGCCCGCAGAGCGTCTGCAACTGGAAGGCGATGACATGACCCAACTCCGGCTGGGCCTGCGCCAGACCTTCCCCCGGGGGGACAGCCGGGCGCTGCGTCGTGAACGGGAATGGCTGCGCGCCATGACTTTCCACGCCCGGGCGGAGGCGGCCATGCGGGAAACCCGCGCCCAGGTCCGCCAGGCCTATGTGGAACTGCATTACCAGCGTCGGCTCCTGAGTCTGCTGGAGGCCAGCCGGGATCAGTTGCGCGAACTGCTGGAAGTCACCGAACGGGAGTTTGCCGCCGGACGGGGCATACACCAGACGCTCCTGGAGACCGAACTGGCGCTGGAAAACCTGGCAGACCGCCTTGACGCCAACCGGGCCGACGCCACCGGGGCACAGGCCCGCCTGGCCCGATGGATCGGCGCGGAGGCCGCTCGCCGTCCGCTTCCGGACAGTCTGCCCGAACTGCCGACCCCGAACCTGACCGACGACATTGATCAACACCCCCTGCTGCGTGCCCAGGACCTGATGGTCACCGAGCAGCAACGGGGCGTAGCCCTGGCCAGACAGGGCTATCGACCGGAATGGTCGGTGGAACTCACCTACGGTACCTCGACCCGCTCAGGCATGAACGACGCGGACCGGCTCTCGGCCATGGTGATGCTGGATCTCCCCCTGTTCACCCGCAATCGCCAGGACCGGGATGTGGCCGCCAGCCTGCGGGAGGCGGCCGCCGCCGGGCACGACCGGGAGGCCCAACACCGCGAACTGCGGCAGTCTCTCACGACCGATCACGCCACCTGGCAGCAACTGACTGAACGGGAGCGGCGCTACCGGCAGCGCCTGCTGCCCCTGGCCGAGGCGTCCATTCGAGCCGCCGAAGAAGCCTACGCTGCCGGCACCGGGGACCTGCCCGGCCTGGTGCGCGCCCGCATCAACCACCTGGCGTTGCAGATCACCACCGCCGACGTCACCCGGGACCGGTGGATCGCCCAGGCCCGTCTGCTGTCCCTGCTGGGGGAGGACCCGTCATGAAAATCATGCCCCTGCTGCTGAGCCTGTCCCTGGGCATCACCCTGGGTGCCGGCGCCATCCTCTGGCACCATGGAGAGACCGCCTCCCGGGCCGAAGACGGTGGCGGCCGGACCGTGCTCTACTACCGCCACCCGCACAACCCTGCCATTCGTTCGGACGAACCCCGCAAGGACGAGATGGGCATGGACTTCATTCCCATCTACGCCGGAGACACGGACCCTGCAGATGAGGGCGGCGTACGCATCAGCCCTCGGGTGATACAAAACATGGGGGTGCGCACCGCCGCCGCAGAACGGGGCGAACTGACTCGGGAGATCCGCACCGTCGGCTTCGTGACCGAGGATGAAGCCGGTCTGGCCCACGTCCACCTGCGCACCGAGGGCTGGATCGAGGATCTGCGGGTGCGCACCACCGGCGAGGCGGTGCGGGCCGGTCAGATACTGTTCCGGATCTATTCCCCCCTGCTGGTGAACGCCCAGGAAGAACTGCTGCAGATCCTGCGCCGGGGCGGCCCGGCGGAACCGGCCCGGGAACGGCTGCGGGCCCTGGGGCTGAGCCGGGACACCATCCGTGAGGTGGAATCCCGGGGACAGGCATTGACACGGGTGCCGGTCACGGCCCCACGGGACGGCATCGTCACCGCCCTGAATGTCGCCGAAGGGATGTTCGTCACCCCGGGCACCGAGGTGATGCGGATCAGCGACCTGTCCCGGGTCTGGGTCATGCTGGACCTGTTCGAACAACAGGCCGCGGCCGTCTCCCCGGGAAGCCATGTCACCCTGCGACTACCCGCCCATCCGGACGAGGTTCTGGAAGGCCGCCTGGACTACCTTTATCCCACCCTGACCCAGCCCACCCGCACGGTGCGCGCCCGCCTGGGACTGGATAATCCGGACGGCATCCTCAGGCCCGGCGCCTGGGTTGAGGCCCGTCTCGCGGCCATCCCCACCGGCGAGGTGGTCCATGTCCCGGTGGAGGCGGTGATCCGCACCGGCCACGAGAATCGCGTCGTGCTCGCCCTGGAAGAAGGCCGCTTTCAGGTCAGGCAAGTGGCGTTGGGGCGACGCGCCGGGGATCGGCTGGAGATCCTGGCGGGTATCGAAGCGGGGGACAAGGTGGTGGTCTCAGGCCAGTTCCTCATCGACTCGGAGGCCGCCGTGAGCGTGGCCCTGGCCCGCCTGGAGACGCCTGAAGACGGCGGCGACACCCACGACGACAGCGTCCCCGCCGAAGGCCGCATCAACCGGGTGGACCGGGAAGCGCGCCGGGTGAACCTGTACCACGAGCCCATTCCCGTCCTGGGCTGGCCCGCCATGACCATGGACTTCGAGGTGGCGGACGGGGTCAGTCTGGAAGGACTGTCCCCCGGCGATGCCGTGCATATTCGCATCCGGGAACGGGAGGAATACGTCTATGAACTGACCCACGTGGCCCCCCGTCCGGGAGATGCACCATGATCGACCGCATCATCCAGGCCTCCCTGGACAACCGCCTGCTGGTCCTGCTGCTGACGGCGATCTTCATCACCTGGGGCCTGTTCTCACTGCGGGACATGCCCCTGGACGCCATCCCGGATTTATCGGACGTGCAGGTGATCGTCCATACCGGCTATCCGGGCCAGGCCCCCCAGATCGTCGAGGACCAGGTGACCTACCCCCTGTCCACCGCCATGCTGGCGGTGCCCGGCGCCCGGGACGTGCGAGGGTTTTCCATGTTCGGGGATTCCTACGTCTACGTGATCTTCGAGGACGGCACCGATCCCTACTGGGCCCGGTCCCGGGTGCTGGAATACCTGAGCCAGGTCGCCCCGGATCTGCCGGACGGGGCCCGTCCGGCCCTGGGGCCGGACGCCACCGGGGTGGGCTGGGTCTACCAGTACGCCCTGGTGGATCGGAGCGGCACCCATGACCTGGCGGACCTGCGCAGCCTGCAGGACTGGTTCCTCAAATACGAACTGCAGTCGGTGCCCGGCGTGGCCGAGGTGGCCACCCTGGGGGGCATGGTCAAGCAGTACCAGGTGGTGCTGGACCCGAACCGGGCCCGGGCCTTCGACCTCACCCTGGAGCAGGTCCGCAGCGCCATCCAGGCGGGTAACCGGGAGGGGGGCGGCTCGGTGCTGCAGATGGCCGAGGCCGAATACATGGTGCGGACCCGGGGTTATCTCACCGGCGCGGCGGATCTGGCCCACATCCCCGTGGGCCGGACCGCCGACGGCACCCCGCTGCTGCTGGAGGACGTGGCCGAGATCCGCCTGGGTCCCGAGGCCCGGCGCGGCCTGGCGGACCTGGATGGAGAAGGTGAAGTGGTGGGGGCCCTGGTGGTGATGCGCCACGGCGAAAACGCCCTGGCCACCATCGAACGGGTGAAACAGCGCCTGGACGCCCTGCGCCCCAGCCTGCCGCCCGGTGTGGAGATCGTCGAGACCTATGACCGCTCCACCCTGATCCGGGAATCGGTACACAACCTGTCCAGCAAACTGTGGCAGGAGTTCCTGATCATCGCCGCCGTGTCTCTGGTGTTCCTGCTGCATCTGCGTTCGGCCCTGGTGGCCATCGTCAGCCTGCCCATCGGCATCCTGGCGGCCCTGATGATCATGCAACAGCAGGGCATCAACGCCAACATCATGTCCCTGGGGGGCATCGCCGTGACCATCGGCGCCATGGTGGACGCGGCCATCGTCATGGTGGAGAACCTGCACAAGCGCCTGGAGCGGGCCCGTCCCGAGGAGGACCGCTGGGCCCTGGTGGCCGAGGCGGCCAAGGAGACCGGCCGCCCCCTGTTCTTCGCCCTGCTCATCATTACCGTGAGTTTCCTGCCCCTGTTCGTGCTGGAAGGGCAGGAGGGCCGCATGTTCAAGCCCCTGGCCTTCACCGGCACCTATGCCATGGCGGCCGCCGCCGGGCTGGGCATCACCCTGGTGCCGGTACTGATGGGCTACTTGGTACGGGGGCGCATCCGGCCCGAGGCCGGGCACCCCTTGAGCCGGCTGCTGATCGCCCTCTATCAACCCCTGCTGCGGTTGCTGCTGCGCCACCCCTGGGCCACCGTGGCGGCGGCCCTGCTGCTGGCCCTCACCATGTTGTGGCCCGGCACCCGGTTGGGCAGCGAGTTCATGCCCGAACTGGACGAGGGTGACCTGATGTATATGCCGTCCCTGAACCCCGGGGTCTCCCTGGACAAGGTGCGGGAGTTCCTGCAGCAGACCGACCGGCTGATCGCCTCGGTGCCCGAGGTGGAGCAGGTATTCGGCAAGGCGGGCCGGGCGGATACCGCCACCGACCCGGCCCCCATCGGCATGCTGGAGACGGTGATCCGTTTCAAGCCCCGGGATGAGTGGCGGGAAGGCATGACCAAGGCGGACATCATCCGGGAACTGGACGCGGCAGTGCAGTTTCCCGGCGTGGCCAACGTCTGGGTGCCTCCCATCAAGACCCGCATCGACATGCTCTCCACCGGCATCCGCTCCCCGGTGGGGGTGAAGATCTCCGGTCCGGACCTGGCCGGGATCGAACGCCTCGGCCGGGAGATCGAGGCGGTACTCGCCCAGGTGCCCGGCACCGCCTCGGCCTTCGCCGACCGGGCCGCCACCGGCCGCTACGTGGAGGTGGAGATCCATCGGGAGCGGGCGGCGCGCCATGGGGTGAGCGTGGCCGAACTGCAGTCCCTGGTGCAGACGGCGGTGGGCGGCATGGGGGTCACCGAGACCGTGGAAGGCCGGGAACGCTACCCGGTGAACCTGCGCTATCCCCAGGACTGGCGGGACAGCCCCGAGGCCCTGGAGGCGCTGCCCGTGATCACCCTTGCCGGTGCCCACGTGCCCCTGGGCAGTCTGGCCACCATCCGCATCGTGGACGGCCCGGCCATGATCCGCACCGAAAACGCCCGTCTCAACGGCTGGGTGGTGGTGGACATCCGCGATCGGGATCTGGGTTCCTACGTGGCCGAGGCCCGCCGGCTGGTGGCCGAACAGGTGACGCTGCCCCCCGGCTATGCCATCGCCTGGTCTGGCCAGTACGAGCACATGGAACGGGCCCGGGAGCGCCTGGGTTACCTGATCCCGGTGACCCTGGTGCTGATCTTCCTGCTCCTGTACCTGTGCTTTCGCAGCGGCCCGGAGGCGCTGATGCTGATGGGGGCCCTGCCCTTCGCCGCGGTGGGGGGGATCTGGCTGGTGTACTGGCTGGGCCACGACCTGTCGGTGGCGGTGGCGGCGGGTTTCATCCTGCTGATGGGGTTGGCGGCGGAGTTTGCGGTGGTGATGCTCATGTACATCCGCAATGCCGTGGCCCGGCAACGGCCCACCGACCGGCAGGCCCTGGAGGAGGCCATCATCGCCGGGGCGGTGATGCGGGTACGCCCCAAGGCCATGACCTCGCTGACGGTGGTGCTGGGGCTCTCCCCCCTGCTCCTGGACAGCGGCCCCGGCTCCGAGGCCATGCAGCGCATCGCCGCCCCGGTGATCGGCGGCATGATCACCGCCCCCCTGGTCTCCTTGCTGCTGATCCCGGTGCTGTACTGGCTGTGGCAACGCGGGCCTCTGCCCGACAACCCCGCCCCGGCAAGGGGGCGGACCCATGACGTCCATCCATGAACCATTGCATGAAACCAAGAAGGAGTTCCATCATGTCCCACGCACGTCCCGTATCCACCCTCATCCTGACCTGTGCCCTGGGCCTGTCGGTCCCGGTGCTGTCGGCCGCCGACAACCACCACCATCATGGCCATACCGGCCACGCCGCCCTGACCGCCCAGGCGGAAGGGGTGCTGGAGGCCATCGACCGGGACGCGGGCACGGTCACCCTGAGCCACGGCCCCATCCCGGCCCTGCGCTGGCCGCCCATGACCATGGACCTGCGTCTGCGGGATACCGCGCTGGCAGACGGCGTGGCGGCCGGTGATCGCATTCGCTTCACCCTGGAGCAGGTGGGGCCGACGGACTATGAAATCATCGAGCTGAAGGCCCTGGATTAACGGTACCGAGGCTCAGGTGGCCGGGCCGGGCATGTCGGAAGGCATGTCCGGCGCCGCCTCCCGCTGCCAGCCCCCGCCCAGGGCCTTGTACAGATCCACGGCGGCCACCAGGCGGGACAGACGCAGCTGGACCGCCTGCTCCTGGGCCTGGAACAGGGTGCGCTGAGCATCCAGCACGCTGGTGAAATCCCCCGCCCCTTCCCGGTAGCGCAACTCCGCCAGCCTCAGGCTGCGCTCGGCCTCCTGAATGGTGGCCTCCTGCACCCGTTCCTGTTCCCCATGACGGGCCACATCTCCCAGGGCGTCCTCCACTTCCTTGAGGGCGGTGAGCACGGTGCGGCGGTAGCTCTCCAGCCCCTCCCGGCGCCGGGACTCGGCAGTGCCCACCTGGGTCCGCAAACGGCCGCCGTCGAACACCACCTGGGCGAGGCTGGCCCCCAGGCTCAGGCTCTGGGTGGGATCGGCGAGGGAAAACAGCGCCGTACTGGCCAGACCACCGGAACCGGTGAGGCGGATGCTGGGCAGCAAAGCCGCCCGGGCGACCTGCAGGTTGGCGTCGTTGGCCAGTAGCTGCGCCTCCGCGGCAGCGATATCCGGGCGCCGGACCAGCAGTTCCGAGGGCAGCCCCGGCCCCACCTCGGGGACCGCCAGTCCCTGGATGGACTCGGGTTCCATCTCGAAACCCTGGGGTGCCCGACCACTGAGTACCGCCAGGGCCGCCAGGGCCTGCCGTGCCTGCACCTCCAGAGGCACCAGGGCTGCCTGCTGGCTGAGCACCGCGGTGCGCTGGCGGCTCACGTCCAGGGCCGTGGCCACCCCATGGCGATGACGGGATTCCACGATGTCCAGCAGGCGCTCGGCGGTTTCCAGGTTCCGGCGGCCGATACGCAGCCGCTCGTTCAGGGACAGCCACTGGAAATAGCCACTGGCCACCCCCGCCACCAGGCTCAGGCGCACGGCTTCCTGGTCATGGCGGGTGGCCTGTAGACCGGCCTGGGCGGCGTTCACGCCGGCACTCAGCCGACCCCACAGGTCCACCTCGTAACCCACCCCCAGGGACAGACTGCTGGAACGGCTGGTGGCGGTATCGCCCTCATCCGCCCGCGTCTCGCGGAAGGTGCTGCCGCCGGACAGATCCACCGACGGGAACAGGGAGGCACCGGTGCTGCGCAGTTGCAGTTCCGCCTGCACCACCCGTTCCCGGGCAATGGCCAGGTCGGGACTGTATTCCAGGGCCTCCAGCACCAGGGATTCCAGCAACGGAGACTCAAAGGTCCGCCACCAGCCGGGCTGGACCTGAGCCGCCTCCGGGGCATCGCGGCCGTAGACCTCGGGCATGTCCAGAACCGGCCCCGTCAGCGGCGCCGTGCCGGCGCATCCGCCCAGAAACAGCCCGACCACCACCATCGCGCCCGCGGCAAAACGTTTATCGGTATTGACCGTCATGAAGTTCACTCCGAGGCCAGGGCCACCACCGGGTCCAGCCGGGCGGCCTTGCGGGCGGGCAGGTAACCGAACACCAGACCGGTGGCAAAGGCACAGCCGAAGGCCAGCGCCACCGGTGTCGGACTGTATTGGATGGGCGTGCCCAGATGTCCGATCAGGGCCGCCACACCCAGCCCGATCACCACCCCGATGGCCCCGCCCAGGGCGGAAACCGTCACCGCCTCGATCAGGAATTGCTGCTGGATGTTGCGCATGCGCGCCCCCGTGGCCATGCGGATGCCGATCTCCCGGGTCCGCTCGGTGACGCTCACCAACATGATGTTCATCACCCCGATCCCGCCCACCAGCAGGGAGATGGCGGCAATGGAGGCCAGCAAGAGAGTGAGGGTGTTCTGGGTTTCGCTGGCGCTGTCCAACAGAGAGGCCATGTTGCGGATCTGGAAGTCTTCCACTCCATGGCGCTGCAGCAGCAGGGCATGCACCGCCGCCTGGGTCTCGTCGATGCGGGAGACATCCTCCACCGCCACGGTCACGTTACGCAAGTTGCGCTGGCCGAACACCCGCAGGCTCCCGGTATGAAAGGGCATGAACACCACATCATCCTGATCCTGGCCCATGGGCGAGGCGCCCCGTGGCGACATCACGCCGATCACCTGGAACAGGATGTTGTTCACCATCACGAACCGGCCCAAGGGGTCCTCTCCGGGAAACAGCGCCCGGGCCACGGTATCGCCCAGCACCGCCACGGTGGCATAGCTCTGCTCATCCATCTCGTCGAAGAAGACCCCGTGGGCCACCGGCCAGTTGCGGGCCGCGACGAAGCTGGCGGAGGTGGCAGTCACCGAGGTGGACTGATCCCTGCCGGCGTATCGCAAGGTCACGTTGCCCGTCAGTTCCGGCACCGCGGCAATGATGTTATCCAGCTCGTTGATGGCCACCACGTCCTCGTGGACCAGGGTGGTGATGCCGAAGCCGCGCATGTTCGGCGCCCAGGGGCGCACCAGCAGCAGGTTGGTGCCCATGGCACTGATGCGGTCCACCACCACCTGCCTTGCCCCGTCGCCGATGGCCAGCATGGAAATCACCGAGGCCACGCCGATGACGATGCCCAGCAGGGTGAGGATGGAACGGAACAGGTTGGCACTCAGGGCCCTGAAGGCGGTACGGGTGGCCTCAAACACCTCTCCCGGAAGAGATTCGTGCCCATTGTCGGCGGGCTCCGGCAGTACCTCGGCCACCCGCCGTGTGCCGGTATCGGACAGCACCCTGCCATCACGCACCTCGATCACCCGGTCCGCATAGGCGGCCACTTCCGCCTCATGGGTGATGAGGATGATGGTATGGCCCTGGGCCGACAGGTCCTTGAGCAATGCCATCACTTCCTTGCCGCTGCGACTGTCCAGGGCCCCGGTGGGTTCGTCGGCAAGGATGATGCGGCCCCCGTTCATCAGCGCCCGGGCAATGGACACCCGCTGCTGCTGACCGCCGGACAACTGGGCGGGACGGTGCTCCAGACGCTCCCCCAGCCCCAGTCGGGTGAGCAGGGATTCGGCACGCTCATGGCGCGTCACGGGTGCCATGCCCGCATACAGGGCGGGCACCTCCACGTTCTCCCGTGCGGACAGCCCCTGGATCAGGTGGTAGCTCTGGAACACGAAGCCGAAGGCCTCCCGGCGCAGGGCCGCCAGATCATCCGGGCCCAGCCCGGAGACGTCCTCTCCCATGAAGTGGTAATGCCCCCCGGAAGGCCGGTCCAGGCAACCGATGATGTTCATGAGGGTGGACTTGCCGGAACCGGAGGCGCCGACGATGGCCACGAATTCCCCGGCCTGGATCTCCAGGTCGATGCCATGGAGTACCGGCACCTCCAGATCCCCGTTGACGAAGCAGCGGGTGACGCCGGAGAGCCGGATGAGCGGGTGCATGCCGGCGGTCGTCATCAGCGCAGCCCCGGCCCCATACCGGTGGGACCCAACCCGGGGATGCGGTCACTGCCGGCCTGACGGGTAGTCGTGGACGAGGCCATGGGTGCGCGACCGGCCAGCACCACCGTCTCGTCCTCCTCAAGGCCGGACAGCACCTGGGCCTGCACCCGGTTGCTGACCCCGATCTCGACCACCCGTTCCTCAATGCGTCCATCGTCCTTGAGCACCGTGACCAGACCGCGACGCGCCCGGACGACGGGGGGTTCTTCGTTCCCGGACCCGGAACGGGCCTCCCGCATCTCCGGGGGGCCCTCGCGTCCTTCGGGACGCCCCGTGCGACCCGCGGCCGGACCGGTCAGGGTCAGCGCCGACATGGGCACCAGCAGGGTGTCCCGCGCCGCCGATTCGATGAAGAAGACCTGCGCCGTCATCTGGGTCATGAGGAAGTGGCGCGGATTGGGCACATTGAACAGGGCGTTGTAAAGCACCACGTTGTTGGTGACCGTCGGCGTGGGTTCGATGCGTTCCAGACTGCCGTGCCAGCGGCGATCCCCCCCGCCCAGGGTGGTGAAATAGACCGCCATGCCGGGCTGCAGGCGGGAGACATCCGCCTCCGAGACCTCGGTCTGCACGGTCATGGTGGACAGCTCCGCAATCCGCAGGATGATGGGGGCCTGCTGATTGGCATTGAGGGTCTGTCCCTGACGGGCAGTGACGGAGACCACCGTCCCGGCCATCGGCGCCAGGATCCGACTGTACTCCAGATTGGCCTCGTCGGCCCGCAGGCTGGATTCGGTCTGCTCGATCTGGGCCTGGAGCATCTCGATCTGGGCCTGGGCCGACTTCAGACCGGCCTCGGCGGTCTGCAGGGACTCCAGAGTGGTGGCGTCCTCCGCATACAGGTTGCGCTGCCGGGTGTGGGTGATTCGGGCCAGGGCCAGCTGGGCCTCCCGGTCCTGCAACTGGGCACGCTGGTAACGAAGCTGGGCGCGGCTGGCATCCACCCGGGCCAGATAGACCGTGGGATCGATCTCCGCCAGCAACTGCCCCTCCTCCACCTGGCTGCCCACCTCCACATGGATGGCCATCACCTGACCGGAGATCTGCGCCCCCACATCCACATAACTCCTGGGCTGCAGGGTGCCGGTGGCGGTCACCAGGTTCTCAATGTCACCCCGGCTGACCTTGGCGGTCAGCCGGGTGGTTTCCTCATCCTTGCCACCGCCGAGCCAGCTCCAGGCGCCATAGGCCCCACCGGCCAGCAGGAGCAGAACCATCAGCAGGATGAAGGCACGGCGGCGCGGCCAACGCCGTTGGGAACGGTTGGGCGGATTCATGGGACGGTTCAGGCTCCGGATGGCGACGGGGTCATCGACTGGGGGGGGGGGGAAGCATCCCCCCTTCAGTACACATCACGCCGATAGCGGGCATCCGTTGACAGGGTTTCGAACCTTTCTTCGCCCAGAATCTCCCGGAGGGCCTCATCCACCGCCGGCGCCATGGTCAGGGCACTGCCGCAAACCAGCACCACCGCCCCCTCGTCCACCCAACGGATCAAGTCCTCGGCATGGTCCCGCAACTGATGCTGGACATACTCCCGCTGTTCCCCGTCCCGGGAAAAGGCCAGGGATAGCATGGGTAGTCCACCCTGGGCCTGCCAGCTTCGGATCTCGTCCTCGTAGTAGAAATCATAGGCCCGCTGGCGCTCCCCGAAGACCAGCCAGTTGGTTTGCTGCCCGGCGGTGATCCGCGCCACCAGGTGGGCACGCAAGGCGGCCAGGCCGGTCCCGTTGCCGATCAGGATCAAGGGACGGGTCTCCTGGTCGAGACGGAAATTGCGATTGGGACGAAGGCGCAGGGACACCAACTGCCCCGGCTCCAGCGTGGCCGTGAGATAGCCCGATCCCAGGCCCAGTCGACCGTCCTCGCCACGGACCTGCCGCACCAGCAGGTTCAGACAGCCTTCGGCGGGCACGGAGGCGATGGAATACAGGCGAGTGACTTCGTGTCCCCCGGTGACGGCGGCGGGGACATGCACCGCCACCAGATCACCGGCCTGCCAGTGTGCATCCGCCCCCGGGTCCGGCCTGAAGGACAGGTGAAAAGTGGAACCGCCCACGGAACCGGGATTGAGTTCCCGCCGCTCCGTCAGGGTCCAGGAAGTCGGTGGCGACATTTCCCCATTCATGTCCATTTCCGCAGCTCCCAGGGAACGGAGCAATACCTGCCACTGGCCCAGGGCGGCGGGCTCGGTACTGTCCACCTCCACCCGGGGGGCCACGGCGATGGCGTCGCAGGATCGCAGCCATTCATCCAGGGCGCGGCCGAAGGCGCAGAAGTGGCAGTAACCCCGGTCGCCCAGAGCCAGCAGGGCATATTCCATTGCGCTCAAATCCGGATGCTGCCGGTCCATCAGGCGGGCAAAGGGACGGGCCGGATCGGGGGACTCACCTTCCCCGTAAGTGGAGGCGATGAACAGCACGCGCCCCATATCCTTGAGGTCATTCGGGGTCAGGGTGCCCAGTGGGTGGACTGTCACGGCAAGACCGGCGGCCTGGAACGCACCGGCCGTCTTCCAGGCCTGGGTCTCGGCGTTGCCGGTCTGGCTGGCGAAGACCACGTGGATACGCTCGCCCTCCCCGGCCCCGCTGTCACCCGCGGGCTTCAGACCGGCCTGAAGCAGGGCCGACCGGGCCACACCGGCCTTGCGACGGCGATCGATATACAGCACCAGTCCCGTGATGGCGAACAGGGGCATGATCAGACTGGCCACCATCATGGCGATGCGGCCGGGCATGCCGAAGAACGAGCCGCTGTGCAGCGGCAGCATGCTGGACATGAGCTTTTCATTCAGGGGACGGTCCGCATAGCGGACATGGCTTTGCACGTCGCCGGTACCGGCCGCCAGGGTCAGGCGGTTCCAGGCCCGATCATGGGCCGGCCGGGGGTCGAAATACATGAACGGGTACTCCCCCCCTGGCTGGGGCAGACGCAGGGTGGCGGTGGAATAGCCCAGAGGTGCCGCCTGCTCGAAGGCCTGCCAGATGGCGTTCACCTGTGCAAAGCGGTCAGCCGCCGGCTCCCGGGGCGAAGACGCCTCACGGCCCATGCGGCCACGGGGAGCCTCTTCCCCGCTCCGGGCACCGCCGGCCCGGGCCTCGGCGTTACCCTCCTGGGCGGGCTGCGGCGGACCCGGGCGCACCGGCATGGGGACACCGCTGAGCTCATGCAGACCCGCCCGGTACCAGTCATAGGACCAGTACAGCCCCGTCAGGGCTGCCAGCAGGTAGAGGGGCAGCACCCAGGTACCCACCACCCCGTGCATGCTGGAGACGAACCCGCGCCCCGAGCGGCGAAAACTGAAGGTGAACCAGCCGGCCAGGGCCTTCCAGGACCGGGGCCAGCGCAGGTAGATGCCCGACAGCACCAGGATGATCAGCATGATGGTGGCCGCCCCGGTGATCTGCTTGCCCACGTCCCCCATCAGCAGCCAGCGATGCAGGCGCTGCAGGGTGAGGAAAAAGGCCTGTCCCTTGAGTTCGGCGCCGATCAGTTCCCCGGTGTAGGGATTGAAATAGTGATTGACCCCGCGGCGGGCCTGCGGCCCGTCACCGGCCACGTTCACGGTGGCCGCATCCCGGGGATCGGAAGACAGGCTCAGGGCATTGATCTGCCGTTCCGGCAGGGCCTGCTGGGCCTGTCGCAGCAGGGCTTCCGGGGACAGGCGTTGTGTGTCCGGGGGCTCCACCCGCAGGACATCACTGTTGATGGCGCGGATGATCTCCCGCTCGAAGGTCAGCATTCCCCCGGTCACGCCCAGGATGATCAACACGACACCGACCGTGATGCCCATGAACCAGTGAAGCTGGAACCAGAGTTTGCGTAGCATGGAAGAATGTGCCTGTGCATGGAGAAGGAAAGGCGAAGAAAACACGGCCGAATACATGAGTCCCGTGGGCGCCGGCCTGCGGGCGAAGATCGCCGTCGGTGCCCTCAGGCAAGGTCCTTCGCCGTCTTGGGCCGCTCCCACAGGGATGGCCCCCGGGGATTGACTCCCATCGGGGGCCGGCATCCGCTTTGGATCAGAAGTCGTAGGTGGCGGACAGCCACAGACTCCGCCGGTCCAGATACACCCCGCTGGTGGCGGCAGCGGTCTGGGTGTACCGGTAGGCGTGGTAGATCTGACCGTCGTGGACATAGGTGTCCGATTTGCCGAAGTCCTTGTCCAGCAGGTTGTAGACGGTGCCGGTCAGACGTACCCGATCGGACATGCGATAGGTGGCGCCCAGATTGAACACGGCGTAGCTGTCCAGCTTGTTACCCAGTTGCTGATACAGGGAAAGGTTCTGACCGGAGGTGGGCAGCCCGCCGCTAAACCGCTCCCTGGATGAATAGAGCTCCCCGTCCAGGCGGGCTGACAGCCGGTCGCTGACATCCCACAGCAATCGGGTGGTCAGGGCGTGCTCCGGCGTGTTGGTCAGCAGCAGGCCCTTCTGGTCACCGGAACGGATCTCGGTGTCCGTGTAGGTATAGCCGCCACTGATCTCCCAGGCCGGTGCAAAGCGATAACGGGCGCTCAGTTCCACCCCCTGGGAGATGGCGCGATCGATGTTCACCGACTGGGAGAAATCTTCCTGCTCGGTGAAGTTGCCGATGCTCAGACAGCCCGGTGTCCCGGCATGCGGCTGGTTGCCGTTCCCATCCACATACTGGCAGTTGAGGATCCCTTCACCGCCGGCAATCCGATCGGTGAAGCGGGTATGGAAGAGAGTGGCATCCGCGGACAGGCCGGCCCGATTGTCAAAGCTCGCGCCCAGCTCATAGTTGGTGGTCTTTTCCGGCTTGAGATGGGGAGAACCGATGGTGATGGTCCGCCCCTGGTTGGTAAAACCGGTAATGCCGTCATGGAGCTGGTTCAGGGTGGGGGTCTTGTACCCCCGGCCGACGCCGCCCTTCAGGGTCCACTGATCATCGGTCTTCCAGACCAGGTAGGCGCGGGGACTGAAGTGTGCGTCGAAGGCGTCATGATTTTCATAGCGGGCCCCCAGGGTGAGGGCCAGATCATGTCTGAGCCACCACTCGTCCTCGACGAAGACCGACCAATTGCTCTGCTCGAAGGCCTCGCTGCCTGCCGCGCCGTCTTCCAGCCTGGAATCCACATACTGTCCACCCAGGGTCAGCATGTGATCCCCGGCGGGCATCACCCACTTGCCGTCCACCACCAGGTCGCGGTTCTCCAACAGCCGGGGTTCGCCACCCACGGCCTCATAGCCATAGTCCGGCGCACTGCCCGCAGGCAGGGTGCGCCCCAAGGTCTCCGTGGTGATGCGGGTCACGCTGCCTTCCAGGGTACCGGCCTCGAAATGACCGCGATAACCCAGCACGGCCTGGTCCCGATTGAAGCGCAGCTCATCTTCATAACCCCAGACCGTACCGGGTTGAGGGGCGCAGGTATTGCGGTTGGTGCCATCCAGGGTGCCCAGACGACAGTTTTCGTTGGAATAGGTCTGACGGGCACGTTCCAGATCCAGCCAGACCTGCTGATCGTCCACAGGCGTCAGGGTCAGACGACCGCCCAGGGAGTGGATCCGCGCCTCCGGCGGGCGGGGATCACGCCCGGCACTGTTTTCGATCAACCGGTCCGAGGCATCCCGGTCGAACAAGCGCCCACGGACCTGCAGACCCAGCCGGTCTTCCACCAGCGGTCCGGTGGTGAAGACGCTGATGCTGGAGCTGTTGCCGGCACTCCGATCTTCCTGGAAGGTGTTTTCCACCGTGACGCTGCCCCCCCACTGTCGGCTGACCGGGCGGGTGATGATGTTGATCACCCCGCCCATGGCGTCCGATCCATACAGGGTGGACATGGGGCCACGGATTACCTCGATGCGCTCAATGGCCGACAGCGGCGGCAGGAAGCTGGTGGAGGTCTCGCCGAAGCCATTGGGGGTGACATTGCCTGAGGTGTTCTGGCGGCGACCATCGATCAGGATCAGGGTGTATTCACTGGGCAGGCCGCGGATACCGATGTTCAGTCCGCCGGTCTTGCCCACGCCCGCCCGCACATCCACCCCCGGCACATCCGCCAGGGCCTCGGCCAGATTGGAAAAACGTTTCTGCTCCAGATCCTCCCGGGTCACCACCGAGATGCTGGCGGGGGCATCCCGCAGCGCCTGCTCAAAACCCGCGGCACTGATGACGGTGATCTCGTCCAGCTGGAGGGTTTCCGAAGCCAGGACGGAACCGGCCATACTCCCCAGGGCCAGGGCCACGGCGGTCCTGAGCATCCGGGGGCGAAGGGTCGGAAATGAAGATGCCGAGGGTCGAGCGGGTGAAACCATGACGTGAAAACTCCCATTTCATGCGGGTTGAACTGTTCTGGCAGGCTGCATGCCCTGACCTGGAGACATCCCGCGTCAGGGACAGGACTGGCTGGCTGACAGCAACAGGAGGAAGAAATAAGGGTGCGAATGCTAATCGATATCAATTAATATTATCAGCAACCGTCCCCCTTCCTGCGGCTCGGGCGGCGCACCTTCACACAATCTCCACAATTGACGAGACTCCTGCCCGCGGCATGCCTGCTTTCCCTGACCCCCACCCCAACATTCCTCCCGTGACCACCGCCCATGTGCTGGTGGTGGAAGACGAACCCAAGATCGCCGGCCTGCTCTCGGATTACCTGCATCGGGACCACTACACGGTCAGCCTGCTGGACAGCGGGCAGCCGGTGATGGACAGGCTTCGTGCCGCCCCCCCCAACCTGATCCTGCTGGACATCATGCTGCCCGACATGGACGGGATGCGCCTGTGCCGGGAGATCCGGCAGATATCCACCGTACCCATCATCATGCTCACCGCCCGGATCGAGGAAGCCGATCGGCTCAGGGGCTTTGAACTGGGCGCGGATGACTATGTCTGCAAGCCGTTTAGCCCCCGGGAGGTCATGGCCCGGGTCCGGGCCCTGCTGCGCCGGGCGGGACAGGAGTCGATACCATCGACGATGAGTACCGGAGACACCCGGGGACTGTATCTTGAACCCACCTGTCACCGGGCCGTATTCAACGGCCGGGAGCTCACGCTCACCCCCGTGGAATTTCGTCTGCTGCAACAGCTCCATGGCCATCCGAACACCGTCCTGAGCCGGGAAAGCCTGCTCGACAGTCTCTACGATGACCACCGGGTGGTGACGGCGCGCACAGTGGACAGCCACATCAAGAACCTGCGCAGGAAACTGCAGGTCGCCGCGCCGGGACATCGCCTGATCCAGGCGGTCTATGGTGTCGGCTACCGCTTCAAGCCCCCGCAAGCCGGCTGATGCCCGCCGCCGTCCATGGCAGGGGCATTACCCGACCGCGATCAGGGCGGCGTCAGTCCGCCTCGGACCAGCGGATACCCTCATCCACCGAGAAACTCAGCACCAGGTTGTAGCGGGAGGCATCGAAGCTGACGCCGGCCACTTCACCGCCCTCTTCCACCGCATGATTCACGCCCACCAGGTACTGGCCGGCCCAGGGGGTTTCCAGTTCGACGCGCCCATCCTCATCCGTGGCCAGGGACTTCTCCCAGCGGGGCGGTCCATAGACGGTGACGCGAGTACGGGCCAGCGGCTCGCCACGGAACAACAGGGTGAAGCGGTTGCTGCCGGGCGCATCGGGGACCAGATCCAGTTCCAGCAGGGACTTCACCTCGCTGCGTCCGGCCCTGGCCAGCAAGGTGGTTCGCGTCACCGAAGTGGCCTGACGCATGGCACGGGGCACAATGGGTTCCACCACCGCCAGATCCCCCTGATGGGTAGTGGCAAGTCGGATATGGTCCGGGCGACGCTCGGCACGCACCTTCACGCTGTCGGGCAGTACGATGGCAGCCTGGATGTTGTCCAGGCGACCGCCGGTCTCTTCGATAATGCCCCGGTGCCAATAGCCGAAATAGACCTTTGCGGCACCGGTTGCCTCCCGCTCCACCCAGACGTAGTGGGCATGGGCCGGGGCCAGCAGCATCATGCCCAGTAACACACCAATGATCGTAAAACGCATGATATTCATCTCCAGTCAGTGATTAATCGATGGGGCGAACCCGGCTCAGAAGGCCACGTTCATGCTGACCCAGTAGTTCCGGGACTTGGCCTTGATGTTGTAGTCATCGGTATAAGTGGGGGTGTAGGTGCCGTCATCCTGCTCCACGAACCGGACTTGATAGGAGGTAAAATCCTGGTCCAGCAGGTTGTTGATGCGGCCATTGAGGGTCACGTGCTTGCCCAGGCGATAACCGGCGCCCAAGTGCAGGATCTCGTAATCCTTCCAGTACAGGGCGCACTCGTTCTCGCTGTCCCAGCTGCGATAGCGGTCCGAACGGGCCTCCAGGGTCAGGAAGGTGTTGAAGTGCTGCGTCACCTGCCAGTCGAGGGTGGCATTGAGCATGTGCTTGGCGGTACCGGTGAGCGGCTGCCCCTCCTGCGGCCCGCTCTTTTGCTCGGAGTCCGTATAGGTGTAGTTGCCGCGCAGGGAGACCGCCGGGGTGATCCGGTAGCGCCCGGCCAGCTCGATACCCTGGATATCCGCCCGGTCGATGTTGTAGCGCTGGCTGAAGGTGGTGTAACCCAGGTCCGCCCAGCCTTCGCCGATATCGGCGCAGCGCTCGCCCGGCGCCGCGATCTCGCAGTTGGGGATGCTGTCGCCGGAGGCAATCTTGTCCTTGAAGCGGTTGGCGAACACAGTGGCATTGAAGCTGTGGCCCATCGGGCTGCTGAAGTACACCGCCAGCTCACCGTTGAGGCTGGTCTCCGGCTGCAGGTCCGGACTGCCCACAAAGGGATTCACACCCTGCCCACCGAATCCGGTGATCCCCGGGAACAGATCGCTGGCCTTGGGCGTCTTGTAACCGGTGCTGACACCCCCCTTCACGGTCCAGTCGGGGTTGACGGTATAGACCGCATAGAGACGGGGACTGGTCTGCCCGCCGAAACGGTTGTGATCGTCGTAGCGCACCCCGCCCGTCAGGGTCAGACGCTGGGTGACGTCCCAGTTGTCTTCCACGAAGACCGCCCACTGGCGATGGGGCTGCACCGTGCCGGAACGGAAACCGTCGCCGTACATCCCGAACACACCGTCTTCCATCTCGGCATCGATGTACTGGCCGCCCACCACCAGGTAGTGACCTTCCAGCGGCACCTCCAGCTTGGCATCCAGGGTGGTCTGACGGGTTTCCATCACCCGGGTATCCCGGGGCAGAAAGCCCTGGAATTGTGCCAGTTGATCGGCGGTCAGCAGGGTTTCCAGCAGCGCCAGCTTCTGGGCTTCATCATGATTGTTGTTGGTGCCCATCTGGGCCGGCGAGCAACCTGCGGAGCGGCCGGCAGCCTCGCAGGCGGCATCCCACAGCCCCTGCATCTCGGCACGCTCTTCCACGGTAAAGGGCAGGGAGCGCCCCTTGTTCCGGGTATTCACGTGAGACAGGATGATATCGCTGCGCCCGATATCCCAGTGCCCCACATGGCCCATGGACCACTGATCCCGGGTAAACCGCTGATCATCCGTGTAGCCCACCCGCGGCTGGACCACGCCCGCATTGGACGCGCGCCAGAGGGTGCCGTAATCGTCCAGGGTGCCCAGCTGACTTTCGTCGTTGTCGTACTTCTGGCGGGAAGCATCCACGTCCAGCGTGAACTCGTGGCGCTCGCTGGGGGTGAAGGTCAGCCGCGCACCGGCACTGTAGATGGTGTTGTCCACGGTGCGGCCACCGCCGCCAAAGCCCAGGGTGCGCTCATGGACCACGCCGGACGGGTCGCGGACCGATTCATAAGTCGGGCTGGAGGCATCCCGCTCGTAGTGGTTACCCCGCACACTCAGCCCCAGCGTGCCCGGCACCAATGGACCCATCACGACGAAGTCGGTGGTCCGGTCATTGCCGAAATCCGAATTCTCCTCGATGGTCCGGCCGTGGGTGATGGAGCCGGTCCAGCGATCCGGGGTCTTGCGGGTGATGATGTTGATCACGCCGCCGATGGCATCCGCCCCGTAGAGGGTGGACATGGGTCCGCGGATCACCTCAATGCGCTCGATCATCTCCAGTGGCGGGATGTGATTGAACTGGTTGCCGCCGAAATTGTTCGGATACAGATCGCCGATGTTGTTCTGCCGCCGACCATCAATCAGGATCAGGGTGTAATCCGCCCCCATGCCGCGGATGCTGATGGTGCCCTGGCCGGTTTTATCGGTGGTTTCCCCCACATCCACACCCTCCATATCACGCACGGCATCCAGCAGGGTGATGTAGGGCCTGGAGGCCAGTTCCTCGCGGGTGATCACGGAAATACTGGCCGGGGCATCAATGATCTTCTGCTCGAAACCGGCCGCGGTGGTCACCGTGATCTCGTCCAGACGAACCACTTCGGAGGCATGGGCCACGGACGAGCCGAGCAGCCCCATGGCCATACAGACGGCGGTGCGCAGTTTCAGGGGACGGACAGGACATAGTCGGGATCGACAGGCTTGCGCCATGACGCAAAACTCCTTTCGTAATGAGAATGGATTGGCGTTGGCGGGCTTGTCGATCCGGTCTCTCCCCCAGTGTCCGGGCTTGATGGATTCAGACTGGCTGGCTACAAATAAGAAAAATAAATAAATTGCATAAATAAAATAATTATGCAAATGCTAATCGTTATTGATTGAGACGCGCAAGGTGCATCCCTGCTCGAATCCATGGCGACGCCCGAGTTTCACAATCTCTCCACATTTCCCAGGGAACCATTGCCTCATGCACGCATTCCACCCACCCGCCCCTGGGCTGCGCACCAAGCTGTTTCTCGCCATGGTGATCACCTTCGCCATCCTGACCCTGGCCATCATGGGCGCCACGCGCCTGAGCTTCCAGCAGGGACTGGCGGGTTATCTGGCGCAGGTGGAGCAGGAACAGGCGCACAATTTCACCCGCACCCTGGCGGCGTATTACCGGGTCAACGGCAGTTGGGAGTCCCTGGTACAGAATCCGCGCCTGTGGGGGCGCCTGCAGCGGATGGCCGACGGCGCGCCGCCGGCCTATCCGTCCGAAGACGCGGTACTTCAGGATCTGATCCGGCGACCGGGACGTCTTGCCCTGCTGGATGAGACGGGCCGCAGGCTGATCGGGCCACCCCTGCCGTTCCCGGACGAGGGCAAGCGTTACCCGGTGCAGGTGGACGGCACCACCGTGGGCATCCTGTATGTGATGCCGTCCACCCACATCACCGACGGGCTGGCCCAGCAGTTCGAGCGCCAGCAGGAACGGATTCTGGGTCTTATCGGCCTGATCGCCCTGCTGGTGGCCGCCATCGCCTCCTACCTGCTGGCCAACCGCCTGCTGGGTCCGCTGCAGGCCCTGACGAGCGGCACCCGCGCCCTGACCACGGGCGACTACTCGGCCCGGGTACGACTGCGCACCCGGGATGAGTTCCAGACCCTGGCCGAGGACTTCAACCAGCTGGCCCTCACCCTGGCGCGGAATGAAGCGGCCCGGCGCCGCTGGATCGCCGACATCTCCCATGAACTGCGTACCCCCCTGTCGGTACTGCGGGGAGAAATGGAGGCGCTGGAAGACGGCATCCGCACGCTGGACATGCAGGCACTCCAGTCACTGCAGGCGGAGGCGGCCCTGCTGGGAAAACTGGTGGATGACCTCTATCAGCTGGCCCTGTGCGATGTGGGCTGCCTGGACTGTCACCGGGAAACCGTGGACATGATCGCCCTGCTGCGGGAGACCGCGGCCCAGCACCAGACCCGTTTCACCCAGCAACGTCTGGCCATCATCCAGGTACTGCCGCCCGCCCCGGCCTTCGTCCAGGCAGACCCGACCCGCCTGAAGCAGTTGCTGAACAACCTGCTGGAAAACACCCTGCGTTACACGGACCCCGGCGGCAGACTGCATGTGGAGGCCCGGCAACGGGATCGGCAGCTCATCATCACCCTGGATGACACCGCCCCCGGCGTGCCCGCGGACGCCCTGCCCCTGCTGTTCGAACACCTGTTCCGGGTGGAGCCCTCCCGCAGCCGGCGCCACGGCGGCGCGGGTCTGGGTCTGGCCCTGTGCCGGCGCATCGTGGAAGGTCACGGGGGACGGATCACCGCCGCGTCCTCCCCCCTGGGCGGACTGCGGATCAGCGTCTGCCTGCCGCTTTTTCTATGTCAGCGGGACTGATCCGATTGCAGAACCTTCACTATGAACTCTCGCATGCAGAACAGCATCGCAAAGAGCTCAACGTGAAGAAGCTTTTGCCGCGTGAAGCAGCACATAATCGAGCCATGCGCCAGAGGGTGTCGATGATCAGGAAACCATGGAAATGAACGCGCTGCCAGCAGGGGGGCACTTTATACTTAGCCATCGACAGAGACCGTCCCCGGCGAGCCCGCAGACGTACTGTTCCTGCTGTCGAACATCTGTTTCGGGTGAAGTCCTCCCGTAGCCTGCGCCATAGCGGCACGGGCTTGGGCTTTACCGACACATCGGGCCATGCCAAGCAATCCGGAGTTCGAGTGAGTGATGGCGAATCGAGTTAGGTAACGCGGTCAGGCGCCATCAAAAAAATTATCGCGACCTTTGCCAAAAGCGACAGGATCCCCCTTATCTTTCATCATCGGGGGTAATTTACCACCTTAACAGCCGCCGCATGAAATTTAATCTACTATAACAGTCCTGATTAGGACGGTTTCACGGGGAACATCCCTATGCTCTCCACGTATGCCAGTAGGAGTGTTGGCGATATTTTGTACGACATCCATCCCTTCAATCACGCTTCCGAATACAGTGTAGCCCCATCCTCTTCGCGTTTCAGACTTAAAATCTAAAAACTTATTATCACCAACATTAATAAAGAACTGGGCAGCACCAGAATGAGGATCAGAAGAGCGTGCTAACGCAATTGTCCCTGCCTTGTTGCTAAGACCGTTATTTGCTTCACTACGAATTGGTTCATGAGTGGGCTTCTCCTGCATCTGAGGATTGAATCCACCGCCTTGAATCATGAAACCAGGAATCACCCGATGAAAGATCGTGTTATTATAAAACCCTTCACGCGCATAGGCTATAAAGCTGGCAACAGTCTCTGGGGCTTTAACGGAATAAAGTTCAATAACAACGTCCCCTTTACTTGTCACAAGGGTAGCTCTTGAGATTGCGCCATTATCAAGGGCCGACCGCACGGAGTTATTACCACATGAATTTATGTATCCCCTTGCAAACAGATCGCCTAAATCACCCCCCGTGTAGTGTTTACTTGTTCCATCCATAAATGTGACGGTTACTGCCTTAATAGCCCCGCACGCAATTGTTGTGTTGTACCAAACGTTCTGCCAATATTCTTCCGAGCTTGTAGAGCCGCGATAGTATGGACCAGTAGATCTAACCCGAGCATCACCTCGTCTATTTATCGCAGATAAAACTGCATCGTGCACAGCATTATACGGTGTAACCACGAAATCCACATATTTCACCGGCAAATCACTGACTGAAATAAAGTCAATATAAAGATCCACCCCACCAGCGGCGTTAGGCCTAGAGGTTCTAATGCCTTTTATCACTAAGGGAGAACCCCGTCGCTCTGCCTCTTCAATTTCAGCCATATATGGCTGGGACAGACTTTGCGGGGCACGTATTTCAGCCATCGAACACCCGGCGACTAATAACAGCAAAAATAAAAAAACAACACCTTTTAAAATTTCATCAAGGTAACCCACGCCCCCTCCTTTAGCCCAATGAAATCTACAGATCCACAATCTCTTTATAGGGCTTTTCACAGAAACCCACCCTCAACCACCCAACAGCCCAACAGCCCAACAGCCTAAATATCTACGACATTAACCTAGCAATCAAACATCTTTATTTTGACCTGCACAGTTCACTGACTTGATGGCAAATAAAATAAAAATAAGCTGATTTTTAACCACCGGGTTAATAGCACGCCCTATTTTTAGACAGGTCACTTGCGTTCAAACAAACATCTGAGCAAATCTTCCGCGTCATCAGCTGTCTTGATGACGACACGCAACTCACCATTGAGTATATCGGCTTCTGGAAATGCGCTTAAAACCCGCTGCTTTCCCACTGGCCCGAGAAGCGCCAACCCCGGCTTTCGTATGTAGCACTTTATGGAATAAAGGTTGACAGCAAAATCATAAGGCCGCTTTGCTTCAGCACTTCCTACTGGCAATACTCCGTAAGCTTTCATGTACCCGCGCTTGAATGATCTACCCTGGTAGTCTGGAAGTTTGTCAATGTATTCTCGGATTACACGCAAAGCAACAAGTACTGCATCCTCACGGATGTACCCCTCAAGAACAGAATCTGGAATAATATTCATTGGCCACCCGACTCGAAAAGTGCCCGCATATCCTCATGGGAGACGAGCTGACCACCCTGGTAACTTGTCAGCCGATCTCTTGCAACCGCCTCAATGCGCAAATCTTCGAGTTCATCGAAGAAGTCTTGATACGCCTGTACGTTCATCATGATGGCAACGGGGTTGTTATCCTTGAAAATCAAAAGCCTGCCGGTATGTCGGAACAAGATTTCCTTAAGGTGAGCACTGAAGGGAACCTCTATTAATTGCTCGCCACCAACAGTAACCCATTGATTTTATTAGGCGTAAATTCTAAAAAATCGAATTACTAGAGGCTCCCTGAAGTTTCGTGCCATGGCGGTAACAGAGACTGCATCTTCAGGACTCTGCAAAAGGAGCGCCATCAGATGCCTCTATCAGGCTCGCAAGACAATATGGATATATCATACACAAAATCATTATTAACGTTCCCTCGATCAGTCCACCACACCGTGCTCCGGCAACAGGCGATAGCGCCGTTTGCCGTCCGGGTATGCCGACTCCAGCAGTATGACGGCATCACCCACCGCGGGCGGACGGCCCAGACCCTGGACCCGGATTTCCTCGCCGGTTTCCAGACGGACCCGCAGGGTCACCAGGGTGACGGACTGACCGGAGCGCAGCCCGGTGGCGGTGCCTTCGTTGACCTCCAGCACCGTCGCGCTCACCTGTCCCGTGACCGGGGCACCCCGGGGCAGCAGCCACAGCCCGGCCACCAGGGCAAACCCCATGACCACCACCAGAAACCTCAGGCGGTTGCTCACATAACCAAACCCATCGGCCATGGCCATCCCTCCCCGGGCAGGATTTACCAGAACATGAAGATCAGGAATGCCCCCAGCAGCAACCGGTAGATGACGAAGGGCAAAAAGCTCATGCGGGCCAGCAACTTGAGGAACAGGTGAATGCACAGATAGGCGCTGACCCCGGCCACCAGGGCGCCGATCAGAATCATCGACCAGGCGACGTTTTCCTCCGGAGCCTGGATGAGCCCCCAGGTCTCATAGCCACCCGCCAGGGCGATGATGGGAATGGAAAGCAGGAAGGAGTAGCGGGCTGCCGCCTGACGGTTGAACCCCATGAACAGGGCGGCGGTCATGGTGGCACCGGAGCGGGAGACCCCGGGGATCAGCGCCAGGGCCTGGGCCAGGCCGATCACCAGCACATCCAGCCAGCCGATCTGGTATTCATCCCGTCGCCGCCGACCCACCCAGTCCGCCAGCCCCAGCAGCAGGGCGAAGGTGATGGTGGTGAAGATGATCACCTCCACCGAACGCAGGCTGGTGGAGATCACGTCGTGGAACAGGAGTCCCGCCAGGCCCGCCGGAATGGTCCCCAGACCCACGGCCCAGGCCAGCTTGGCATCCGGGGTAAAGCCCCGCCCCACCAGCGAACCGGCCCAGTGGGTGGCCATGCGCCGCAGCTCGGCGCGAAAGTAGAAGATCACGGCGGCCAGACTGCCCACATGGGTGGCCACGTCGAAGGTGAGCCCCTGATCCTCCCAGGCGGTGAGCTCGGGCACCAGGATCAGGTGGGCGGCGCTGGAAATGGGGAGAAATTCCGTCAGGCCCTGTACCAGGGCAAGGACCAGGGTCTGGAAGAGATCCAAGGCGAGGCTCCATTCGTGGGTTCCGGGGGAACATTATCCGTGCCACGCCCCGTTTGAACAGCCCTTCTCTCTGCTTGTCTTTCTTCCATGGGGCCGGTTGCGCAACGCACCTGTCGTCACACCCATGAATCTCCCGCCGTCACTCCTGCAATCTCTTGCTGTCGCTCCTGCAAATCTTTGCCGTCGCTCCCGCGCAAGCGGGAGCCCATAATGCCCAAGTCCGTCCCTGGATTCCCGCTTGCGCGGGAATGACGTCATTGAAAACCAGCATCAATGTTGGACACCCCCCGGGTTCCTGCTTGCGCGGGAATGACGTCATTGAAACCAGGCATCAATGTTGGCCCCCCGGGTTCCCGCTTTCGCGGGAATGACGTCACTGAAACCAGCCATCCAAAACGCCCAGAGCGCCATGGACATCGCCACCGCTTGCGATGGGCTCGCGGGAACGGCTACATCGCTGCACAAGCAGGTCCAGGGCTACAAGACATGAGTTCGGGCCGGCGCTTACCTGACGAGGCGCGACGGCAGGATCATGGGCCGTTTCGACACCCCGGACCGCTGATCCGGCTCGTGCCGCCGGTCTGGGGGGTCACCTGGATGCGGGTGGCGATGCGCTCCTTCAGCGCGGGTACATGGGAGATCAGGCCTATCAGCTTGCCCTCCTCCCGCAGACCCGCCAGGGTCTGCAGGGCCGTATCCAGGGCATCGTCGTCCAGGGTGCCGAACCCCTCGTCCAGGAACAGGGAATCCACTCGCACCTGGCGCCCCGCCATGTGGGACAGCCCTAGGGCCAGGGCCAGACTGACGATAAACCCCTCGCCGCCGGAGAGGTTCTTGGTGGAACGGATCTCG
Source organism: Ectothiorhodospira lacustris (assembly GCF_022227785.1). Classification (NCBI taxonomy): domain Bacteria; kingdom Pseudomonadati; phylum Pseudomonadota; class Gammaproteobacteria; order Chromatiales; family Ectothiorhodospiraceae; genus Ectothiorhodospira; species Ectothiorhodospira lacustris. The sequence goes on from NZ_JAJNQM010000007.1 coordinate 51,043, forward strand.
CCCCCCTGATAGCTGTCGATCACGTTCAGCTCCAGCGGCTGGGCCTCGTCACGGATCAGCAGATAACGGTCCGTCATCTTCTGCAACTGCCGGTTGGCGTGACCGATCATCATGTCGAAGGTCAGCCCCTGGGCAAAGTTGCGGTACTTCTTGCCGTCGGCGGACCCGATGAGTTCATGCAGCTGATCCCAGCGGTCACATTCCTGCTGCTGCGCCTCGATGGCCGCCGCCTGGTCCTGATACTGCTTCCGAAGAGTGTCATTGTCCGCCAGGCGCTGACGCAGCCCGCCGATCGCCTGCTGCAGCGCCTGATGGGCGCGGACCTGATCCGCCAGCTGTTCCCGCAGCATCGCCAGGGGCTGATCGGTCAGGGCCCGCTCCCGGGCCGTCGCCAGCTGACGGCGGGTGTCCTCCGCGCGAGCGCCCAGGGCCGCCCGCTCCGCCTCCAGTGTCTGGGCCTGTCCACTCAGTGCCCGGCGCTCGGATTCCGGCAGACCGGCGGCCTGAAAGTCGGCCTCGTCTGCAAGGCCCAGTGCCTCCAGGCGCTGTCGGAAGGCCATCTCCGCCTCCCGCAGCCGGGGCTCCCGCTCCGCCAGGGCCGCACGCAGATCCTCCAGCCGGGTGCGCAGCTGCCGGCGCTCATCGCCCGTCCGGCGAGCCTGCTCGCGAGCCGACTCCAGCGCCCCTTCCGCCGCTTCCACGGCGGCCTCCAGCTGTTGCTGTTCCGTCTCAGGAGACTGCTCGCCCAGTAACCGCTGGCGCTCGGCCCGCAGGGCCTCGGCCGACTGTTTCAGGGTGTCGGCCTGGACGGATCGCTGACGCACATCCTCTGCGCTGTCCCGGATCTGCCCGGCACGGTGGGTCATGCCGATCTCCAGGGTCTTGAGCTCTCCCTCCAGGGTCGCCAGGGCCTGCTGACGGGACTGCCATTGAGCGTGACGCTGCTCCAGTTGTTCCAGCAACGCGGGCAGGGATGCCCGCTCGACGGACCGGATGCCCAGCGGCTGCACCGAACCCAGCAGCAGATCCTGCTGCCGGGCCAGTCGCGCCCGCAGATCCGACAGTTCCCCTTCCAGACGCCGGACCGTCGCCGCTTCCCCATCCCGGCGATGACCGGCGGCCATCAAGGCCTTTTCCGCCTCGACCAGCGCCTCCCGAGCCCGTTCCAGCGCCTGTCGACGCCCCTCCAGCACCGTCTGGTCCGCCTCCACCGCCTCAATGCGCGAGGCGACGGCATTCAGTTGATCGGCATTGTCCCCGGCCAGGATCTCCAGTCGCCCGGGCCACTCGGGGGCTGCCATCGCCGGTGCCAGGGCCGCCCCATGGCGGACCAGCTCGGCGGACCGGGCATCCAGGGCCGCAGTCTGGGTCTGCCGTTCCCTGGAAATCCGCTCCAGATCCTTCCCCACCTGAGCCCGCCGAACCTGCAGATCCGTGTCCTGTTGCCGCAGGGTCTTCAGTTCGGCCCTGACCCGGTCAAGGGCTTCCCGGGTCTCGCCCGCCGCGGGCACATTGCCTCGTGCATAGGGGTGGTCCAGGGCACCGCACAGGGGGCAGGGTTCATCGTCCCGTAGCTGTCCGCGGGCCGACTCCAAGGCCTCGATGCGCTGCAACAGACCCTGCTGGGTCTCCAGCAATGTCGCCTTCTCCTCCAGCCCATGGAGCCGTTCGGACAGGGTTCCGGCCTCCCCGCCCAGGCGCTCAAGGTCTGCGGACAGTCCCTGCTCCTCCACCACCAGGGCCGCCAGCCGGGTACGGGCCTGATCCCGGGCCGCCAGGGCCTCCCCGGCCTGCCGGATCCGCGTCTCCCGCGCCTGCAACGCCGCCAGATCCGAGCGCCAGTCGGCCAGGGTCCGGCCCTGCAGCCGGGTTTCCATGACCTGGTGGATCTCCTGCCACCCGGCCTGCAGATCCTGCTGCGCCAGGGTCAAGGCTTCAAACCGCTCCTGGCAGGCCTGTCGCTCCGCCTCGGCCCGTTCCTGGGCCTCCCGATGCTGCCGAAACGCGGTGATCCCGTCATCCTGCTGTCGATGCAGGGCCTCCAGGGCGCTGGCCTGCTCCCGGATGCCGGTCAGCCGGCCCACCAGGGTTTCATCGGCGCGGGTCCGGTCCAGTTCACCACGCAATACCCCGGTCTGTTCCCGAACCGCCTGCAACCGCGCTGCCGCCCCGGTCTGTTCCGCCTGCAGCGCCTGCAGGCGCTGTTTCGAGGCGGTCAACACCTCACGAGAGTGCGTCAGGGCCGTGAGACGGTCGGCGATCTGCAGATCCAGTTCCCGTACCTTCTGCAGCACCGGCAGACGCGCCCGCAACGTCCCGCGGGCGGCATTCAGTTGTGCCAGTGTTTGCTGCTGAGCGGCTTCCGCCTGCCGGGCCGCCGCCTCGGCACCGGGCAACTCGGCCTCACCGGCAACCTGCCGCGTCCGATCCTGTGCCTGACCCTGGCGCAACTGGATCAAGGCGGCATGATCACCCGCCAGCTCCAGAGCTTGCCGGGCCCGGTGCAGCCGCTGCCGATCCGGGGCGAAGGCCCTGATACGGTCCTCAAGATCCACTGCCTCCTGTTGGATCTGCAACTGGGCGGCCTCCAGTGTCGCGATCCCCTCCAGCCAGTCGACGGCCTTGCGGTGCTGTTCCACCTGTGCGTGCAAGGCCGTCTCCTGGGTCTGCCGCGCCGCCAGTTCCGCGGACAACTGCTGCTCTTCCTCCGGACTGAGCAGACGCATGCCTTCCAGTGCCGTCCGTAGATGCTCAAGGGTGCGGCGGGCCTCGCCGCGGCGCTCATGCACGGCCACGGAGATGCGACTGTAGATCTCCGTGCCGGTGATCTGCTCCAGGATCGGCGCACGCTCATCCGGCGGCGCCTGCAGGAAGGCCGCAAAACCGCCCTGGGCCAGCAGCATGGAGCGGGTGAAGCGCTCGAAATCCATGCCCGTGGCCTGTTCGATCTGTTCCGCCACCCCCCGAACCTTGGCCTCAAAGATCTCCCCGGTGTCCGCATTGGCGATCTCGTGGCGGGGGGCCTGCAACTCCCCGTCGGGCCGCCGTCTGGCCCGATGCTGACTCCAGTGGCAACGATAGCGCCCCGCCGGCGTCTCGAAGGTGACTTCGGCAAAGCAGTCGCCCGTGTGCCGGGACATAACTTCGTTGCCGCTGCGGTTGACCCGGTGCAGGCGCGGTGTGCGGCCGTAAAGGGCCAGGCAGATGGCGTCCAGCAACGTGGTCTTGCCGGCGCCGGTGGGGCCGGTGATGGCAAAGATGCCGTCGGCGGTGAAGGCGGGGTGGGTCAGATCAACCGACCATTCACCGGCCAGGGAGTTAAGATTCTTGAAGCGTATCTGCAGGATGCGCATGGGGCAGATTCCTATTCCGCGAGCGGGTCGGCATCATCAAGGGCGGTCACGGTCTCCCGATAAGCCAGGCGCAGGGACGGCCGCTGCGTGTCCGGCACTTCATGCCGGGTCAGGCAGCGTTCGAAGACATCATGGACATCCAGATCATCCAGGGTTTCCCGGTCGTGGCACTGCGCCAGCACACGGTCGATGACCCGGGCATTCTTCAGCCGCAGGACCTCCAGACGGCTGCCCGCCAGGATCTCGTCCAGCCGCGCCCGCAGATCACCGATCACCGCCTCCCCCTCGTAGATGACCTCCAGCCAGGCCCGCGAATCGGTGGCGACCAGCTCCCGCAACCGGGCCTGGATCGCCGCCCAGTCGCCACGCACCCGGGCCAAGGGCTGGAACACCGGCACCTCCGGACAACGCACTGTCAGAGTGCCGCCCGCCTCCAATTCCACCAGGCAGACGCTCTTGCGCTGCCCGGCCTCGCCAAAGCCCATGGGCAGGGGCGAGCCGCTGTAGCGCACCCGCTCCGAGCCCTGCACCGTCTGCGCCACGTGCAAATGGCCCAGGGCCACATAGTCCAGACCATCAGGGAAGATATCGCGACCCACGTGGGCCAGGGACCCCACATACAGATCCCGCACGCCGTCGCCGTCCATCGTCCGGCCACCGGCGGTGAACAGATGGCCCGTGGCGAGCATGGGCGGATGCCCATCCAGTGCCGCCCGGCGCCGACAGGCCAGTTCGACCACGGCGCGGTAATGGTCACGGATTCCCTCGATCAGCTTGCGGTCCTTGTCCTCCAGGCTTTCCCCCGCCTCCACCCGACGGATGTCCCGGTCCCGCAGATAGGGCACGGCACAGACCACCAACTCCGCCGCCCCCGTCTCCGGGTGATGTAGCGTCAGCACCTCGTCGGCAAGGTCGTCGGGAGCGGCGCCGATCACGTGCACATCCAGCACCTTCAGCAGTTCGCGGGGGGCATCCAGAAAGGTGGGGGAGTCATGATTGCCGGCCACCACCACCACATGTCGACAGCAGGAACCGGCCAGCCGGCACAGAAACCGGTAATACAGGGACTGGGCCCGGTTGCTGGGGGTACTGGTGTCGAACACATCCCCGGCCACCACCAGCACATCCACCCCGGCGTCCTCGATGAGCACGGCCAGCCAATCCAGAAAGGCCTCGAATTCGTCATAGCGCTGCCGGCCATAGAGGCGTCGGCCCAGATGCCAGTCGGAGGTGTGAAGGATTTTCATCCACGCCCCCCTCGCGCTACCGGTGTCGCCCCGATGCCGGCAATGGCACGGTGGTCCGTCGGCACCATGGGGCCGACATTGTTGAAGAAATGCTCCATCGGAAACTCCGCCACACGCCGCTCCATCACTCCCGACTACTTCATCACTCCCGACTACTTTTTTGTCACTCCCGCGAAAGCGGGAGCCCAGGATTTCCGGCACGCAGCCCCTGGATTCCCGCTTGCGCGGGAATGACGATTATGGCAACAAAGGCATATTTCCTTTCCTTCACAAACCCTACCCCGTCACCCCTAACCACTCCATCACCCCCAACCACGCCGTCACTCCCGCGAAAGCGGGAGCCCAGAATGTCCAGCACGCGGCCCCTGGATTCCCGCTTGCGCGGGAATGACGGGGTGCCGGTGAAACAGACGAAATAGCATGCCCTATGGATTCCCGCGTTCGCGGGAATGACGCGCGCGGCAACAGGAGCCCATTGCCTTCCCCACTCACCCCAACGGCGTCAGCAACCCCACCACGGATCCGGTCATCAGGGTGGCCAGTGTCCCGGCCACCAGGGCTCGCATCCCCAGGGCCACCACCTCGCCACGCCGCTCCGGCACCATCGCCCCCAGACCACCGATGAGGATCCCCAAACTGCCCAGGTTGGCAAAGCCGCTCAGGGCATAGATCAGGATGAGCTCGGAACGCGGGGAAAGCACCTGCGGATCCAGCTGCGCCAGTTGCAGGAAGGCCAGCATTTCATTGAGGATGGTCTTTACCCCCAGCAATGTCCCGGCCACCCGCGCCTCCGACCAGGGAATGCCCATCAACCATGCCAGCGGCGCCATGATCCAACCCAGCAGGCGTTCAAGACTCAGGGCCTCTCCCCCCACCGCGGGCAGCAGGCCCAACAGGCCGTTGGCCAGGGCCACGAGGGCGATCAGCACCACCAGCAAGGCCACGATCTGCAGCAACAGCTCCAGGCCGCGCAGGGTGCCCCGGGTGATGGCGTCCATGGCCCCGGCCGCCGGGTCCAGCCCCTCGCCCAGCGCCCCCTGAGTGGCCGGGCCGGTGGAGGGGACCATCACCGCCGCGATCAGCAGTGCTGCGGGCAGGCTGATCACCGAAGCGATGATCAGATGCCCCAGGGCGTCGTCCAGCACATGGCCGATGAAGGTGGCATAGAGCACCAGCATGGTGCCTGCCAGGGTGGCCATGCCCACGGTCATCAGGGCAAACAGCTCGCTGCGGGTCATGCGCGCCAGATAGGGGCGCACCAGCAGGGGGGACTCCACCATCCCCAGAAAGACATTGGCCGCCGTCCCCACCCCCAGGGCCCCGCCGATGCCGAAACTGCGCTCCAGCACCCGGGAGGCCCCGCGAATGATCAGCGGTAACACCCGCCAGTGAAAAAGCAGGGCCGACAGGGCACTCATGACCAGGATCAGCGGCAGGGCCTGGAAGGCGAAGACAAAGGCCTGCCCTGCCCCTTCGGCCTCGAAGGGCAACTCGGCCCCACCCAGATAACCGAAGACAAAGGCCGTGCCCGCCTGAGTGGCCTGACTCAGGGCGATGACCAGTTCGTTGGCCCAGAGAAACAGGTGACGCCCTCCCGGCACCCACAGCAGCAACGCCGCCAGACCGAATTGCAGTCCCAGGCCCGCCGCCACTGCCCGCCAGGGCATGCGCCATCGATCCTCGCTCAGCAGCCAGGCGATGCCGATGAAGACCACCAGCCCGGCAATTCCCTGCACCATCAACACGGGTGCACTCCCCCAGGGTCAAATGCCGGGAAGAATAACCCGCGGATGGCGAATCTGGATATCCGAAGGCGCAGCTCCCTTTTCCCGGCCCAAGCCGACCACCTGCGAACCATTAATAAAAACTATTGTAGAAATGCAAACCATTCATTTGAATATATCACCCATAACCTCTATAACTTAATAACGAAAGCAGGGTGAATGGATCGGCGCGAGTCGCTCCCGGCAACAATGGCCGGGGAGCGTGGCCTCGCACAGGCCGCCTGAGCGGGTTGCCCTGCCCCGAATGTGGTCTGGATTTATGGATCGATACCAACCAACCAAATAGCAGGGGAGATAGACATGGCCGGAAATAACGTCAGCAGCGGAGGCAAATGCCCGGTAGTACACGGCGGCAATACTGCAAGCGGGGCCTCCAATATGGAGTGGTGGCCCAATGCACTGAATCTGGACATCCTTCATCAGCATGACACCAAGACCGATCCGTTGGGTGAAGACTTTGATTATGCTGAAGCATTCAAGAAGCTGGATCTGGAGGCGGTGAAGCAGGACCTGCGCGCACTGATGACGGACAGCCAGGACTGGTGGCCAGCCGACTGGGGTCACTACGGCGGCCTGATGATCCGCATGGCCTGGCACGCCGCCGGCACCTACCGCATTGCCGACGGCCGCGGCGGTGCCGGAACCGGCAACCAGCGCTTCGCGCCGCTCAACAGCTGGCCGGACAACGTCAACCTGGACAAGGCCCGCCGCCTGCTGTGGCCGATCAAGAAAAAATACGGCAACCAGCTCTCCTGGGCCGACCTGATCATCCTGGCCGGCAACATGGCCTATGAGTCCATGGGGCTGAAGACCTTCGGCTTCGCCGGTGGGCGTGCGGATATCTGGCACCCGGAAAAGGACATCTACTGGGGTTCCGAGAAGGAATGGCTGGCACCCACCGACAACCCCAACAGCCGCTATTCCGGCGAGCGCGACCTGGAAAACCCTCTGGCCGCCGTGATGATGGGGCTGATCTACGTCAACCCGGAAGGGGTGGACGGCAAGCCGGACCCGCTCAAGACCGCCCATGATGTGCGCATCACCTTTGCCCGCATGGCGATGGACGACGAGGAAACCGTGGCACTGACCGCCGGCGGCCATACCGTGGGCAAATGCCATGGCAACGGCGATGCCTCCAAGCTGGGGGCGGAACCCGAGGCAGCCGGTGTCGAGGAGCAGGGCCTGGGCTGGCATAACCCCCAGGGCAAGGGCCGCGGCCGCGACACCATCACCAGCGGCATCGAGGGCGCCTGGACCACCCACCCCACCCAGTGGGACAACGGCTATTTCAAGATGCTGCTGGAGCACGAATGGGAACTGAAAAAGAGCCCGGCCGGTGCCTCACAGTGGGAGCCGGTGGACATCAAGGAGGAAGACAAGCCGGTGGATGTGGAAGATCCGTCCATCCGCTATAACCCCATCATGACCGACGCCGACATGGCCATGATCAAGGACCCCATCTACCGGGAGATCTCCGAGCGTTTCTACAAGGATCCGGCATATTTCAACGAGGTCTTCGCCCGGGCCTGGTTCAAGCTGACCCATCGCGACCTGGGGCCGAAGAGCCGCTACCTGGGGCCGGACGTGCCCCAGGAAGACCTGATCTGGCAGGACCCCATCCCCACCGTGGATTACACGCTGGATGACGGTGAAATCGCCGACCTCAAGAAAAAGCTCCTCGCGAGCGGCCTGAGCGCCTCCGAGCTGATCACCACCGCCTGGGACAGCGCCCGGACCTTCCGTGGTTCGGACTACCGGGGCGGCGCCAACGGTGCCCGGATTCGCTTGGCCCCGATGAAGGACTGGGAAGGTAACGAACCGGAACGGCTCAACAAGGTGCTGGGGGTGCTGGAAGGCATCCAGGCCGATCTGAGCAAGCCGGTGAGCATGGCCGACCTGATCGTCCTGGGCGGCACCGCGGCGGTGGAAAAGGCGGCCCGCGATGCCGGTGTCGACATCACCGTACCGTTCGCACCGGGCCGTGGCGATGCCACCGAAGAGATGACCGATGCTGAATCCTTTGCCGTACTGGAGCCGCTGCATGACGGCTACCGCAACTGGGTGAAGAAGGACTACGTGGTCAGCCCGGAAGAGATGCTGCTGGACCGCACCCAGCTGATGGGCCTGACCGCCCATGAAATGACCGTGCTCGTGGGCGGCATGCGTGTCCTTGGCACCAACCACGGCGCCAGCAAGCATGGTGTGTTCACGGATCGCGAGGGCGTGCTGAGCAACGACTTCTTCGTCAACCTCACCGACATGCGCTACAGCTGGAAGCCGGTCGGCAACAACCTCTACGAAATCCGTGACCGCAAGAGCGACGAGGTGAAGTGGACGGCCACCCGGGTCGACCTGGTGTTCGGCTCCAATTCGGTCCTGCGCTCCTATGCCGAAGTCTATGCCCAGGACGACAACCAGGAGAAGTTCGTCAGGGACTTCGTCAAGGCCTGGGTCAAGGTGATGAATGCGGATCGCTTTGATCTGAAATAGGCACCGGGATGGAGGCGTCGCCTCCATCATTCACTCTGAACCCTTCGGGCGCAGCCATCTTCCGGCCGCGCCCTTTTTTCATCCGCCGCCCCTGATCTGCTGAAAGTCCATCAAACAGAAAACTTTCCCGCACCGATTCATTCTTACCTGGAAAGACCCATCCCCTTCCCGGCGCATGAGGTTCCACCGATGAAAGTTCTGGTATTGGGCAGTGGCGTGGTCGGTGTCACCAGCGCCTGGTATCTGGCCAGGGCGGGACACGAAGTGACGGTGATCGACCGGCTGGAGGCGCCGGCCATGGAAACCAGTCACGCCAATGCGGGCATGCTGTCGTTTGACCACTCCACCCCCTGGGCCGCACCGGGCGTCCCCTTCAAGGCCATCCGATGGATGATGCAGGACCTCGCGCCCCTCTACATCAACCCAAGGGCCATCGACATCCGGGCACTGGGCTTTCTGGTCAGGATGCTGGGGCAGTGCACCAACTCGGCCTTCGAGGTGAACAAGGAACGCATGCTGCGGGTGGCCCGTTACAGCGCCGAATGCTTCAAGGCACTGCGGGAAGAACTGCCGCTGCACTACGATGGCCGCCAGAAGGGCACCCTGGAACTGTTCCGCACCGAAAAAGAACTGGCGGATGCGGCCATCAATGTGGCCATTCTGGAACGCTGGCATATTCCCCACGAATTGCTGGACGTGGATGCCTGCATCCGCCATGAACCGGCCCTGGCCCACGTGCGGGAAAAGATCGCCGGAGGCGTGCTGCTGCCAGGAGATGAGACCGGTGACTGCCGCAAGTTCACCCTGGCCCTGGCAAAGGCCTGTGAAACCCTGGGCGTGACCTTCCTGATGAACACCTCGGTCGAGGCCATCGACACCGGCAACGGGAAAATCACCGGCGTCAGGACCTCCACCGGCACCCTGACCGCCGACCGCTACGTAGTGGCGCTGGGCTGTGAATCACCCAGGGTACTGGGCGGGATCGGCATCCATCTGCCCATCTATCCCCTCAAGGGCTACTCCCTCACCATGCCGATCCTGGACGAGGATCGGGCACCCCAGTCCACGGTGATGGACCAGAAGTACAAGGTGGCCGTCACCCGCTTCGACCACCGCATCCGGGTGGGAGGGATCGCGGAGATCGCCGGCGACAACAAGGACCTGCCGCAGCGGCGGCGGGCGGCCATCGAATTCGTGGTGCGCGACCTGTTCCCCGGCGGCGGCGCGGTGGAGGCGGCGGAGTTCTGGACCGGACTGCGTCCCATGACCCCGGACAACGTGCCCATCCTGGGCGGGACCCGCTACGACAACCTGTTCCTGAACACCGGCCACGGCACCCTGGGCTGGACCATGTCCCTGGGCTCGGCAAGATTCGTGGCCGATCTGGTCAGCGGACGTTCCCCGGACATCGATCCCACGGGCCTGGGGGTGGATCGTTACCGCTGAACGGCATCGGCCTCGATCACCGCAAGCTTCTGGCCGCGATAGATCAGCACATAGTCGGCCATGTCCTGCCTGGCCCGTTTGCCGCCGCCCTGCAGCCGACCGAGGGTGATCACCTCACGCCGCACCCGGCCTCCTTCAGGGCCGGGTCGATGAGTTCAGCGCGGGTTTCGGCTTCGTTCATAGGTGCTCTGGCTTGCTTGCAGCAAAAAATGACCGGGTCTTGAGCGATAATCAATAGTCAATCAAAAAAATTGCGCCCTTTATAATTCTATAATTTATTGTATTTTATGGGTTTTCTTCATTTTCCCGGGCTAAAAGCCGCGCGAAATCAAAACCCGATCAAGAAATCAGGCCCACCACGGCACATAGCCAGCTCGCGGGTGTTCAGGGTCCGCCGCCCGGATCAGGCCCGCTTCCAACGCCTTTTTGAGGACCCCGGAAGCCTGGGAAGCATTTCGGCTTTCGATACCAAAGCGCTCGCACAGGGTGGCATTTTTCATGCGCTCACCGCTCAAGAATTTCAGGATCGAATGATGATAACAGGCCCGGGTTCTTTCATCGGGGGTCATCTGCGCGAAGGTTCTTGGACCATATAGCACCACCTGCATGGCGTCGCCTTCCTCGCGGAATAGTGGCGGCGGCAGTTGGAACAGCTCCACCGAGGCAATGACTTTATCCAGTCCGCTCCCTTGTTCCTCGCACATTCCCATGCGACGCATCAGTGCCGCCAAAGCTTCATTGCGCGAACGCGGTGGCAGGTCAATCATCCTCTCAGTCGGCACCAGCGGCTTGCCCGGGTTAGTGATTTCCATGCGATCAACAAAGACTTCAATCTGCGGCCCGGCACCCGATATAGTCATATCCTGGTGAATCAACGCATTGGCAATGAGTTCTCGCACCGCGATGGTGGGAAACAGGGGTTGCTCGGTGCGCAATGCAGTATCAATATGCTCATTCTTTGGCAGGAGGCCGTTGATAAATTCGATCAGACCTTCAAAACCTATTGCGTAGCCCTTGTTGCCATCGGCTCGATGAGTCACGGTTGCGGCGCGATTCCGCCCCCCATAGGCAATAAAACGCACTGCCTTGCGAGCCAAAGAAGAGTTGAACGCTGCCAGGTTGGAACCAAACAGAATCGCGCCAAGATTTGTAATATTCCATTTGTCGCCTACATCCTTGCCGATCAACCCTTCAGCGCTGAGCTTTTCAAAAAT
>NZ_JAJNQM010000070.1:0-19289 GCF_022227785.1 Ectothiorhodospira lacustris
ACACTAAGGCGCTCTATGTGGAAATCATCGGCAATCCCCGGTTCAACATACCGGACCTGGAAGCACTGAGCGCCCTCGCCGAGGAGCATGGGATTCCCCTGGTGGTGGACAACACCTTTGGCGCCGCAGGATACATCGCCCGCCCCATTGATTTTGGCGCCCATGTGGTGGTTGCCTCGGCGACCAAGTGGATCGGCGGTCATGGCACCTCCATCGGCGGCATCATCGTCGATGCGGGGAACTTCAACTGGGGGGGTGGGCGTTTCCCCCTGTTCACGGACCCTGCCCCGGGATATCACGGCCTGAACTTCTGGGAGGCCTTTGGCGAAGGCAGTCCGTTCGGCAACATTGCCCTGGCCATACGGGCCAGAGTCGAAGGTCTGCGCGATATCGGGGCAACGCTATCCCCCTTCAACGCATTTCAGTTGCTGCAGGGGGTGGAAACCCTGTCCTTGCGCATGCAACGCCATGTGGACAATGCACTGTCCCTGGCCCACTGGTTGGATCAGCACCCGCTGGTATCCTGGGTCGAATATCCCGGGCTTGAACACCATCCCTATCATTTGCAGGCAAAAAGATACCTGCGAAATGGCTTCGGCGGCGTACTCAATTTCGGCATTGCCGGCGGCACGGACGCAGCTCGGCGTTTTATCGACCAAGTACGCCTGGCCAGTCATGTGGCCAACGTGGGGGATGCCAAGACCCTGGTCATTCATCCCGCCTCCACGACCCACCAGCAACTCAGCCCCCAGGAGCAGGCCGGCGCGGGGGTACGACCCGATCTGATCCGTGTTTCCGTCGGGATCGAACATATCGAGGATATCAAGGCTGACTTTGATCAGGCCTTGCGTCGAGCACTTATCGAGTCTGCGGCATGAACACATCGATCACATCGCCGCAGACCCAACGTCGCGTTCTTCCGGAGCCACTGCTACTGGAATCCGGTTTCGTCCTGCCCAACGTCGAGGTAGCTTTCAGAACATGGGGCAGACTGGCGCCGTGCGCCGACAACGCCATCGTGATCTGCCACGCCCTCACCGGATCCGCGGACGCAGATACCTGGTGGGAACCCCTGTTCGGCTCGGGGCGGTTGTTCGATCCCCATCAGGATTTCATCATCTGCAGCAATATCCTTGGCGGATGCTACGGCTCAACGGGTCCCACCACGGCGGCCCCGGATGGTCGCCGTTGGGGAAAACGCTTTCCTCTGGTGAGCATACGGGATCAGGTCCGGGCCCAGATGGCGCTGGCTGACCTGCTGGGTATTCGGCGCATCCGCCTGGTGATCGGCGGCTCCATGGGAGGGATGCATGCACTTGAATGGGCATTGCTGGATCCGGATCGCGTGGAGGCTGTCGCAAGCATCGCCTCCAGCGGTAGACATTCCATATGGGGCATGGCCTGGACGGAAGCACAGCGACAAGCCCTGATGGCGGATTCCCGTTATCTTGATGGTGACTATCCTCAGGAGAGGCCGCCGGAAGCGGGGTTTGCCGCCGCCAGGGCGATAGCGATGATTACCTATCGCAGTCCGGCCTCCCTGGAATATCGCCTGCGATCCCCACCTGATCGACGTAACGGCCTGCTTCATGGTGATCATCCCGAGACAGGAATCAAGCAGTGGCTGCGACACCATGGGACGAGTCTGGTAAATCGGTTCGATGCCCACGCCTACCGGATTCTGCTGGATGCAATGGACACTCACGACATGGCCCGGAACCGTGGGCCCTACGAACAGGTCTTGCGCAGCATCCACCAGCCAGTATTGATCGGGTCGGTGACCAGCGACAGGCTTTTTTTGCCCAACGAGCAACGTGAACTCGCTCGACTGATCCCACATGCCGAGCTTCAGGAAGTACCATCGATGCACGGACATGACGGCTTCCTGATTGACGCAGACAAATTTCACCCGGACCTGATGCTCTTCAAACAACGGCTAAATAACGCGCGATCATCAGGACATGCCGTGTCATTTCCCCGTTCCGGTAAGTACGGTAACTGCAACCCATCGCAACTGAAGCAACATGGGCAGCTACCAAGCTCTTCCCAGGCTGTGGGAAATTTTTAAGCCTTCAAAGGATGTCCTGAAAAACTCATTACCGAGCAAGCGGTAATCCAGTTACGGAATGAAATCCTTGATTCCCGCTTTCTCGGAGGTGTGAGGGCAGAGGACTTCATCGGCGCTTCCTTAATCCGAATGGCAGGCTTACCAATGGACATCAGCAACGAATCATTTCCGCCCATTTTCGGCACCGCAAGCCATGACGGTCCTCGTGAGGTGGACTGCGTGGAACTGGAACAACTACTCAAAAGCGCAAGAGACAGAGGCAACTCGTCAGGACGTTGCTATTCAGGCGATCTTCGCCCCGGCGAAGCCTGGTACCTATGTGACAAGGGACTTGCCCTGCTGGTGGATGTACGCACAGAAGAAGAGGTCAAGTTTGTCGGATGCATCCCTCGGTCTCATCACATTCCATGGGAAAACATGGCGTGGCGGCATGGCGGTGATCTTGTCAGAAACCCTTATTTCATGAGGGATCTGGAAAAAGTTGCGGATCGGGAAACCTTACTGCTGTTTATCTGCCGCAGCGGGAGACGATCTGCCGCGGCAGCGGAAGCAGTCGCCAAGGCGGGCTATCGTAACGTCTTCAATGTTTCCGAGGGATTTGAAGGGGATCTTGACGATGACGGGCATCGGGGACTTGGCGGCTGGCGTTATTGGGGACTGCCTTGGACTCAAGATTGAATTCGCGCGAAGAACCAGATGCCATCACAGAGATTTCCACACCTCGTTTCATGGTAGCCACATACAGCATTTCAGGGATCCAGTAATGAAAATTGCCATCATTTTAGTCTGCTTGCTACCTGGCCAGGCATTTGCCCACGTCGGCCCCTTCGACGGCTCTCCGTTCCTGACGGGATTGATTCATCCTTTTACGGGCATGGATCATGTTGCTGCAATGATTGCTGTCGGCATCTGGAGTACGCTGGTACTTCGAAACGCGTGGTCTGTTCCACTTGTCTTTGCATCACTCCTGCTGATCGGCGGATTAATTGGTTTCTCCGGCATCACGTTACCGGCGGTAGAGCACATGATAGCGCTCTCAGTCTTGGTGACAGGAATGCTGCTTGCCCAAAAAATACCACTGGCACCGGCCGTCGGATTGCCACTGATCGGTCTTTTTGGGATTTTTCACGGTGTGGCACATGGAAGTGAAATGTCATCGAGTCAGATGATCCCAGCACTTGCGGGAATGACCATCGGGACGTGGATTTTACACTTCACCGGTATGGGGTTGGGACTGGTCCTTCACCAGCGTCCCATGTGGCTCGGACGAGCACTCGGCGGAGGTATCAGCCTTCTTGGTGCCGCATTTCTTTTCAGTGCCTTCTGAGTCGAAACAGGCGCGCCCCGCACTGCAGACGGATAGCCTCATCATTGCCCGTCATTGGTCCATCCACCGAACTCCACCCGGCGTACCTTCAGCTTGCGCATCTTGGACCGAAGGGTATTCGGATTAAGGCCCAGCAGGGCTGCCGCCCCCGTGGGGCCGGAGATACGTCCCCGCGTGCGGACCAGGGCGGCCTCGATATGGGCGCGCTGCACCTGCTCCAGCGTGGGGAATGCCTGGTCGGGCATTCCCGGGTTGGATTCAGTCGGCCGTGACTCCATCACACTCCCGCTCGGCAAGGCCTGCCCCAGGGCGGAGACCAGCGCCAGCTGCTTGCCCTGCCCCAGCACCACCGCACGGTCAAATACCGCTGCCAGTTCCCGCACGTTGCCCGGCCATGAGTAGGCCGCCAGCAGGCGCAGGTCCTCCGCGCTGGGCAGCACCAGCGGCAGACCCAGGCGCTGGGCCGAGCGCCAGGCCATGTGCTCCGCCAGGGCGGGCAGGTCATTGGGACGGTGACGCAAAGGCGGTATGTGGATAGGGAAACCCGCCACCCGATACCACAGATCTTCCCGGAAGCTGCCGGCCGCCACCATGGCGGCCAGGTCCCGATGCGTAGCCGCCACGATACGCACATCCACCGGCACTGCGTCGTGACCACCCACCCGCTGGATCACGCCCTCTTGCAGCACCCGGAGTAGACGCACCTGGGCGGCATGGGTCAACTCACCGATCTCGTCCAGGAACAGGGTGCCCCCATCCGCCCGTTCGAACCATCCCTGTCTCTGGGATAGCGCACCGGTGAAGCTGCCACGCTCGTGGCCGAACAGTTCGGAGTCGATCAGCTCCGCCGGGATTGCACCGCAGTTGACGCGAACAAACGGCGCCCCACAACGCCGTGAACCTTCATGAATGGCCCTGGCAATGACTTCCTTGCCCGAGCCCGTCTCGCCCAGCAACAGGACCGACAGATCCGAATCGCCCACCAGCCCGATCCGTTCCATGACAGGCCTTAGATCGCCCTCGGCCCCAACGATGCGCCCATCCTCGGTGCGCCCGCCCAGCCGCTGACCCAGCGCCTGCTGATCCACCTGAACGGCCCGCTCCAGGGCATCCCGGGCGCGCGCCTCCAGATGCCGCTCCAGGATCACCGCCAGGGGCAAGGTCACGGCTTCCAGCCACTGACGCTGTTCCGGGACAAGCCCCACCCGGGACTCCGGCACCACCAGCAGCACCCCCACGGGACGGTCCTGAATCCTCAGAGGGCAGACCAGCGCCACCCCGGAATGCAGGGATGCGAAGGAACGGTCCATCGGGGATGTCCGTCCGCCCCCACCGGTTTCCAGCATGTCCCCGGTACGACACCACGCCGCCACCCCTGGAATCTCCAGGTTCGATGCAGCGCCATTTGCCGCCCCATCGCCCGTACAGGCCACCCGGGTGAGGCGATGCTCATCCTGAAGCTGGAATAGCTGCAGCTGGCACAGTGGTACCTGCAGTCCCAGGGACTGTCGCAGGTGTTCCAGCTTGGATGCGATGGGCTCGTGGGAGGCAACATCGTTCCAGATTGTCAGAAGCAAGGATTCCATCGCACATTTCACCAAATAAAACGATTCACGTCTTATATCACGAAAATTTTCGTTTTATTTGACGGATTTCAGAAAAATTTTCTGGCTGCTTTTTATAAATCATTGTTATGGCGGCATTTATTTAGTTGGCACGCCTTTTGATATTCACTTAAGTGTAAGTAAATTTTCTTTTATAGAAAAAACGAGAATATCCATGGGTGTTCTGAACAGGTCATTCCCGTGCAAACGGGAATCCAGTCACGGACTGAACATTCTGGGCTCCCGCCTTCGCGGGAGTGACGGCAGGGGGCTTGCTCCGGGAGTCACGGAATGGGGCTTGTTCAGTGCTTCCCTAACGCATCACAACACAACGCTTTCGGAGTCCATACGTCATGCCCAGATCCCGCTTTTCCCGTCTCGCCCTTGCCGGTGTCACCGCCCTGGCACTGGGGCTGTCAGGGGCCGCCCTGGCCCAGCAGGCCGCTACCTTGCTGAATGTCTCTTACGACCCCACCCGGGAGTTCTATCGGGAATACAACAACGCCTTCGCCGCCCACTGGGTAGCCGAAAAGGGCCAACGGGTGAACGTGCGCATGTCCCACGGCGGTTCAGGCTCCCAGGCCCGTTCGGTCATCGATGGCCTGGATGCCGACGTGGTCACCCTGGCCCTGGCCTACGACGTGGACGCCCTGCACGACCGGGCCCAACTCATCCCCGAAGACTGGCAAACCCGCCTGCCGCAAAACAGTTCTCCCTATACCTCCACCATCGTCCTGCTGGTGCGGGCCGGCAATCCCAAGAACATCCGCGACTGGGATGACCTGGTGCGCAAGGACGTCCAGGTGATCACCCCCAACCCCAAGACCTCCGGCGGTGCCCGCTGGAACTATCTGGCGGCCTGGGGCTACGCCCTGGAGAAGTTTGGCGATGAAGATAAGGCCTACGAGTTCGTGCGGGATATCTTTGCCAATGTCCCGGTGCTGGACCCCGCCGCCCGCGGCGCCACCAACACCTTCGTACAGCGGCGCATCGGCGACGTCTTCATCGCCTGGGAAAACGAGGCCTTCCTCGCCGTGGAACAGCTGGGTCGGGGCCAGTACGAGATCGTGGTGCCCTCGGTAAGCATCCTGGCCGAACCGCCGGTGAGCGTGGTCGATCGCAACGTGGACCGCAAGGGCACCCGTGAGCTGGCCCAGGCCTACCTGGAGTTCCTGTACACCGACGAGGCGCAGCGGCTGGCGGGCAAGCATTACTACCGCCCCTCCAATCCCGAGATCCTGGCGGAGTTCGCCGAGCGCTTCCCCGAGGTGAACCTGCACACCGTGGATGAATGGTTCGGCGGCTGGCGCAACGCCCAGGAAACCCACTTCAATGATGGTGGGGTATTCGACCGCATCCTGGCCGAGATCCACTGAGACCGGTTCACCGGGGGGCCGGCTCCCACCCGTGGGGGCCGGCCCGCTTGTGGGCGATGGGATCCGATCAAACCTTATCTCATGGAGCATGAGTGATGACATTGGCCTTGCGACAGCCCAGCGTGATTCCGGGGTTTGGGATCACCCTGGGTTTCACCCTGTTTTACATGGGACTGATCCTGCTGATCCCCATCGGCGCGTTCCTGCTGTACACCGCCCAGATGAGCTGGGCGGATTTCTGGCACGCCGTCAGCCACCGCCAGGTGGTGGCCTCCTACAAGCTGTCCTTCGGCGCCTCGCTGATCGCCGCCCTGCTGAACTTGGTGTTCGGCGCCATCGTCGCCTGGGTGCTGGTGCGCTATCAGTTCTTCGGCAAGCGCGTGATCGACGCCCTGGTGGATCTGCCCTTTGCCATGCCCACCGCCGTGGCGGGCATCGCCCTGGTCACCCTCTACGCCTCCACGGGCTGGGTGGGGCAGTACCTGGAGATCCTGGGTGTGCGCGTGGCCTATACCCAGCTGGGCGTGGTGGTGGCCCTCACCTACATCGGCCTGCCCTTCGTGGTGCGTACCGTGCAGCCGGTGCTGGAAGACCTGGAACGGGAACTGGAAGAGGCCTCCGCCATCCTGGGGGCCAACCGTTTGACGACCCTGCGGCGGGTGATCCTGCCGGCCTTGCTGCCCGCCCTGCTCACCGGCTTTGCCCTGGCCTTCGCCCGGGCGCTGGGAGAATACGGCTCGGTCATCTTCATCGCCGGCAATCTGCCGTTTCGCACCGAGATCACGCCACTGCTGATCGTGGCCAAGGCCGAGCAGTACGACTATCCGGGGGCCGCCGCCATCGGCACCGTGATGCTGCTGGCCGCCTTCGTGCTGCTGCTGCTCATCAACACCCTGCAGTGGTGGACCGCCCGCCACAGCCGCCGCTGACCCTGCCGGAGAGATCCCCATGAGTACCATCGCTTCGCACATACACGGCACTCGGGTGGCCACCCCCACCTGGCGGCGGGCCACCGAAGAGCCCGCCTGGGTCCGCCGCCTGCTCATCGGCATCGCCCTGGGTTTTCTAAGCCTGTTTCTGGTCCTGCCCCTGACCGTGGTGCTGTATGGGGCCTTTGAGCAGGGCCTGCAGGTGTGGTACGCCGCCATCACGGAACCCGATGCCCAGGCCGCCATCCGCCTCACCCTGCTGGTGGTGGCCATCGTGGTGCCGATCAACCTGGTGTTCGGGGTCATGGCGGCCTGGGCCATCGCCAAGTTCGAGTTCCGCGGCAAATCCGTGCTGATCACCCTGATCGACCTGCCCTTTGCCATCTCGCCGGTGGTGGTGGGCCTGATCTTCGTCATCCTGCTGGGCTCCCAGGGCTGGCTGGGCCCCTGGCTGGCGGAGCATGACCTGCGCGTCATCTTCGCCGTGCCGGGGATCATCATCGTCATCGCCTTTGGCACGATGCCCTTCGTGGCCCGGGAACTGATCCCCCTCATGCAGCAGCAGGGCAAGGAGGAGGAGGAATCCTCCCTCACCCTGGGCGCCAACGGCTGGCAGACCTTCTGGCGCGTCACCCTACCCAACATCAAGTGGGGGGTGATCTACGGGGTGATCCTGTGCAATGCCCGGGCCATGGGAGAGTTTGGTGCCGTGGCCGTGGTCTCCGGACGCATCCGCGGCGAGACCAACACCATGCCTCTGCACATCGAGGTGCTCTACAACGAGTATCTGTTCACCGCCGCCTTTGCCGTCTCATCCCTGCTGGCGGGACTCGCCATCGTCACCATTGCCGTGAAGAGCCTGGTGGAGTGGCGTGATGAACGCCAACGCCACCAGGCAGCGGCGTGACCCCAACCCTTTTCACCTTCAGACAAACCACATCCTGCGGACAGCCCATGAGCATTGAAATCGAACACGTCAACAAGCGCTTCGGCCACTTCGTGGCCGTGGACGACGTCACCCTGTCCCTCCCCGAGGGCCAGCTCACCGCCCTGCTGGGCCCGTCCGGCTCCGGCAAGACCTCCCTGCTGCGCATCATCGCCGGCCTGGAGTTCCCCGATTCGGGTCGCATCCGCTTCCATGGCGAGGATGCCACCGATGTCCACGTCAGCCGACGCGGCGTGGGGTTCGTGTTCCAGCACTACGCCCTGTTCAAGCACATGACGGTGTTCGACAACGTGGCCTATGGTCTGACGGTCCAACCCCGGCGCCTGCGGCCCAGCAAGGCCGAGATCCGCAACCGGGTCACGCGCCTGCTGGAACTGGTCCAGCTGGACTGGACCGCCAACCGCCTCCCCGCCCAGCTCTCCGGGGGACAGCGCCAGCGCATCGCCCTTGCCCGCGCCCTGGCGGTGGAACCCAAGGTGCTGCTGCTGGATGAGCCCTTCGGCGCCCTGGATGCCAAGGTGCGGGCCGAACTGCGCCGCTGGCTGCGTCGCCTCCACGACGAGATCCACCTCACCAGCGTGTTCGTCACCCATGACCAGGAAGAGGCCCTGGAGGTGTCGGATCGGATCGTGGTGATGAACCAGGGCCGGGTGGAACAGGAGGGCACCCCGGAGGAGGTCTACGATCACCCGGCCAATCCCTTCGTGTTCAGCTTCCTGGGCCAGGTCAACCTGTTCCATGCCCGGGTGCAGGACGGACAGGCCCGCATCGGCGACCTGGCCCTGCCCACGGCAGCAACGGGAGATCAACTGGAAAGTCACGGACTGGCCTATGTGCGTCCCCACGACATCGAGATCCTGGCGGACGACAGCGCACAAGGCGCACTTGCAGCCGTGGTCGAAGGCATCACGGTGGTCGGGCCGACCGCCCGCCTGGAACTGCAGGTGGCTGGCGCCAGGGACCTGATCCATGCCGAGTTGCCCAAGAGCCGGCTCAGGTCCTTGGGCTTGTCCCAGGGCTCGAACACCTGGGTGCGGCCACTCAACAGCCGCGTCTTCGTGGAACCGGGACGCACACCGGCAGATCCTGAATCCGTGGGTATGTAACCGCCATCGAAAGGATGTGTATCGCTTTTAAGCCTCTTACTCGCTCATGCGCTCCCGCCATGCCTGGTCACCCCCGCATCCTTGTCATTCCCGCCATCATCATTCCCACCACCCTCGTCATTCCCGCGCAAGCGGGAGTCCAGTCACAGACCGAAAACCCTGGACTCCCGCCTTCGCGGGAGTGACGGCAAGAGAGGCCTTTCATCGCATCCCACCTGGATCAGGATCAGGATCAGGATCAAAAGCAAAAACGATACGTCTACAGGATCAGATCCGCGGATTTCTGCCCGTAATCAGGAATATGAGTGCGACCACCAGACCGACGATGAACAGGATCCAGGCGATGTTCGTGGCCACGCCGGCAATACCGCTCAACCCCAAGACCCCCGCGACGATAGCCACGATCAGAAAGATCAGTGCCCAATGGATCATGACGCTCTCCTTGTGACGAGTTACAAGCACTCCTATCAACTCTAGCAGCCGCACGGGAGCTTTTCCAAAACCTGCTGATCATTGGCTTTTTCAAAGGCGCCCTTCCCTTCCTCTTCGTCGTTGTGGAATCTCACCCATGGAGCCTGTGCTATCGTCCGCAAGAAGAACCAGTCAGCAACGGGCGGGCGACCGATGAAAGGCAGTGTTGAGAATAGAATTCGGACCCGGCCGGCGAAATGCCGGCTTGTTTTCCTCGCGTTATGGCTCCTGCCCGTCATCGCCCTGGCCGGGGAGCATCCGCTGTATATCGTGACGCTTTCCGGTGAACCCATTGCCCGCTATGAGGGTGGTATTGCGGGTTACCCTCCCACCAACCCAAGGGCAGCCGGTGTACGGCGACTGGACATGGAACAGGCCTCCGTCCAGCAATACCGTGAATACCTGCGGGGGGAACGTCAACGCATCATCCGGGACCTGGAATCCGACCTTGGGAGGCCCCTGACCATTGTGCGGATATATGACGTCACGATGCATGGATTGGCCGTGCCTCTGAGCACGGTCGAGGCGGGGCGCATTCGGGAGCACCCCGACATCCTGTCCGTGGAGCGCGAAGGCGTCACCGGCCCGCGGGGGATGGCCGACGATACGCGGTGGATATACGAAGGCGAACAAAAGACGCCTCCAACATCCGCGTCGCCCTTGGCGTGGCTCGGGCTTTCCATGCTGATATTCATCACGGCCTTCTGGATCTATCGGCGCCATGGACGTCCCCGTACCACCTTATTCCTGCTGACGACGGCGGGGGTTGTGGTCATGCTCCCGGCCTGTTTCAACTCCGGCGGAGGCGGCAGCGTTCGGCTTAATCTGCCCGGGGCGGAGTTCGCGTCTCCCGGCGCGGCCCTGATCGGCGCCCCCGCTGTCTGGTCAGGCAAGGCTCACCCGGGTCTGCCGCCCACCATGGGTGAGGGCATTGTGGTGGGGGTCATTGATTCAGGCATCAATCCTCACAGCCCGTCATTCGCGCAAGTCGGTGATGATGGCTACGAGCATGACAATCCTCGGGGACGTTTTTATGGGGTTTGCGATCCCGGCAACGTTCGCCTCTACAACCCCAATTTCCCTTGTAACAATAAATTGATTGGTGCCTGGGCGCTGGATGATGCAGGGTACAACCCCGTGGACCGCCATGGCCATGGCACCCATGTGGCCGCCACGGCGGTGGGGAATTTTGTCCGGGAGGCGACGGTATACGCCCCTTCTGGGCTGCGCCTGATAGCCAATCTCTCCGGCGTGGCGCCCCATGCCAACCTCATTGCCTATCATGCCTATTACGAAGACGGTGGTTTTTTTCGCGATTCAGCCCTCATTGCCGCCGTGGAACAGGCCGTCATGGATGGGGTGGATGTGCTCAATCTCTCCCTGGGCGGTGGGGAGTATGATCCCTGGCAGGATTCCGTGCTGGGCCTTCCCTTACTGTCGGCCATCGACCTGGGGATCCATGTGGTGGTCTCCGCGGGCAATGACGGGCCCGGGAATGCCACCGTGGATACGCCCGGTGACGCACCATGGGTGTTCACGGTCGGTTCCAGTACGCACGCACTGAGTTACGTCAACCATCTGCAGCTGTCCTGGGGCGACAGGAGCGAGCGGATCACGGGGGCGGCGTTGACCCGGGGCCTGGACCCTGCCCCGATCGTCCACGCGGTGGATTTCGGTGACCGGTTCTGTGAAGGGGAGTTTGACTCTCGTTTCAATGGCAGAATCGTGATCTGTGATCGTGGTGAAAATGCTCGCGTGGAGAAGGGGCAACATGTCCTGGACAATGGTGGCGTCGGGATGATCCTGGTCGAGGTGGAGCCCGGTGATGAATCGGCGCTGGCGGCGGACCCACACTTCTTGCCTGCCGTGCACATCACCTATGGGGACGCCCAACGTTTGGCGCAGTGGCTGAGCGAGGCATTGGAAGCGGGTGAACCTTTGACGGGGAGCCTGTCGGGGACTGAAGTACGGCATGATCCCGGGGGTGCGGACCGGGTGGCGTCGTACAGTTCGCGTGGGTGGAACCGGCAGGTGCCCGACGTGATCAAGCCCGATGTGGTGGCACCCGGGTCGGCGATCCTGGCCCCGGTGGTGGATGGCGCGGGCTACGCCGTCTGGAACGGCACCTCCATGGCCAGCCCCCATGTGGCCGGGGTATTGGCCCTGATCACCGCGTTGCACCCGGACTGGACACCTGCACAGGCCCGCTCCGCCATCATGACCACAGCCCGGCCGGAGGGCATCAAAAATCACGATGACCAGCCGGCCACCCCCTTTGACCGAGGGAGCGGGCGGGTGGATGCCGCCGGGGCCATCAGTGCACCACTGGTTCTGGACGAGACCGGACCAGGCTATGAAGCGGCAAACCCAAGCCTGCGTTGGGAAAATGCCTCACCGGATGTGGGCGACCCGAGCCGGTTGAATCTGGCCAGTCTAGGGCGTGGGGCGTGCGTCCTTGACTGCGGATGGAGCCGCCGCTTGACCAACGTCTCCGGTGAGACCACCCACTGGGAGGCGGTCGCGGAACTGGAGGATGGCCGCCCCATGGAGGTTTCGCCCCGCAGTTTTTCCCTGAGGCCCGGGCAGAGTCAAGATCTGCGGCTTGTTGCGACCCAACATGAAGGCGGGGAGCTGGGCGTCTTTCGACATGGCTCCCTGACACTGACGGAGGCCGCTGGCGCTGTCCGGACCCTGACCATGCCCATTTCCATCCGGGACACCATGGCCCATCTGCCCCGGGACATCAGGATTCATACCCTGGAGCGCGAGGACACTCGTCGCTACGAGCGCGTAGAGGCCTTACCGGATGTCGAATTTGCGACCCACGGACTGATCAGGGGAATCGAGGTTTCCGGGGTACTGGACTCGGACCCCACGCCGGAATATCCATTCAATGGCGATGGCGGGGTTTTCATGGAATCCATCAGCGTGCCCGAGGGCGCATGGGTCCTGTTCGTGGATCTGGGAATAACGGAATCTCCGGGGATGGAATTCCATGTGGGCAAGGGAGACGACCCCGTCGAGACACTGGACACGGGAGTTTTACTGAACAGCAAGGGGCTCGTGATCACGAACCCGGAACCCGGGACCTGGTGGGTGGTCGGGCAAAACCTGGCGCCCATGCGCACGGATGATCACTACAGTCTCCACTACATGATCATCACGCCGAATACCCCCGCTTCCGGCACACTGAGCGTTGATCCTGTATCGCGCTCTCAGGACCCTTTCCCCTTGGACGTCACCTGGTCGCTGGATGACGTTCAGCCCGGTGATCATTTCTATGGCGCGGTTCATCTGCATCGGCCTGGCTGGGTGGATCAGGAGGATCGAATCTTGCCGATCCGAATCCTGGGAACAGAGGAAGAAGACCAATTTCTCGACACGGGTTCCTCCCGGTTTGACGTGCGTCCACGCAACGCCGTGGTTCAGCGGGCCGGCTCGATGCGATAAAGGGCACCGTTGGGGGCGTCATTAAGCACATAGAGATACCCGTCAGGCCCCTGACGGACATCCCGGACCCGGCCCACGCGGTCCCGCAGCAGCTCTTCGGCATGGACCACCGCATGATCCTCCACCACCAGGCGCAGGATGCGCTGGGCACGCAGGCCGCCCGCCAGCAGATTACCCTGCCAGCGCGGGAAGTGGGCACTGTCCACCACCGCCAGCCCGGAGGGCGCCAGGGTGGGCAGAAACTCGAATACCGGGTCCACCATGCCTTCCCGTTGACGGCCCTGGGCATCGGGGAACCGGTCCTCGCTCCGGTAATCCCGCCCCAGGGTCACCACGGGCCAGCCGTAGTTGTTGCCCGCTTCGATCAGGTTCAGTTCATCCCCGCCCCGGGGGCCGTGTTCCGTGACCCAGACCTCACCGGTGGCGGGATGCAGGGCCATGCCCTGGATATTGCGGTTGCCGTAGGTGTAGATCTCCGGGGCATACCCCTCCTGCCCCACGAAGGGATTGTCCTCGGGCACCGTACCGTCGTCGTTCAGGCGCACGATGCTGCCGGAGTGGTCCAGGGTGTCCTGGGCCCTGGGAGGATGGGCGCCGCGGTCACCGATGGTCATCAGCAGGGTGCCGTCAGGCAGAAACAGCAAGCGGGAACCGTAATGGCGCCCGGGCTGAGTGTACGTATTGGACTCGAAGATATTTTCCACCGCCGTGAGCCGGCCGCCGTCCAGCCGGGCACGGATCAGGGCCGGCACCGTACCCCGGGCATCGCCCTTCGAATAGGTCACGTAGATCCAGCCATTGTCCTCATGGCGGGGATGGAGCACCACATCCAGCACCCCGCCCTGGTTGAAGGCATGGAAGGCGGGAAACCCTTGCAGGGGTGCCTTGCGCCCGTCCCGGTCTACCAGGACCAGTCCATTGGGGCGCTCGGAGATCAGCTTGCGCCCATCGGGCAGGAAGGCCACCGCCCAGGGGTGGGTCAGGCCATCCACCACCTTGACCAGACGCATGGACTGATATTCAGAGCTGATGCTTCGTTCCACCACCTCCTCGGCCAGGGCGGGTGCCGCGGCCAGGGCGAGCCACAGGGTCGCACCTGCCCAAAGATTACCGGCATGGATCCTCATGTCATCTCTCCTTCGAAATGGCTTCAGCAAACACCTATTGGCAGGCTATACCGCGACGGTGAAATGCTCAAACCGATCTGCGGCTACCAGCGGGAAAATGCATTTATCCCCCACACGTACCCTCAATGGGTATCCGCAGACGACGAGGAGGTTAGGAGATTCTCCCCCGGGGTCCAGGATCTGCGTGCCTGTTCCTTGATCTCCTGGGCTTCGCTTTGCAGACCGGCTTCCGCAGAGGTCGCAACTGTCTTGGGCTCGACGGTCGACCTCACCAGGACTGAGTCGACTGGTTCTGGATGCCCTTCGCTTTCCATCATACCGACAGGCATCCCCTCAGCTGAGGTGATGTCGCGAACCTCGCCCACCAGAGAGATGCCGGCGTCCTGGAAGGCCCGTTTGACGAGTCGAATGACGGACGATTTCACTTTCACCCAGCTGTGGCGACCGCCATCAATCCAGAAATACACGCGCAGGTTGACCGTGGATGGCCCAAGCTCTTCCACCAGCACCATCGGTTCGGGCTCATGCAAAACGGCCGGATGTTCACCCAGCACCTTCAAGGCGACTTCCTGGGCAGAAGAGATGGAATTCTCGTAGCCGATCCCCACGATGAAATCATCGCGGCGATTGGGATTGCTCGTGAAGTTACGCAGTGTGCTTTTGAAGACGGTGGAATTGGGGACCTGTACCTGATTGCCGTCGAGTGTCATCAGCACCGTGGTACGAGAGGTCAACCGCTGAACGTAACCCGTGACGTTTGCCACTTCGACCAGATCGCCCTCACGAAACGGTTGCTGCAGACTCAGAAAGAGACTGGCAAGAAAATTCTCGGTGATGTCCCGGAATGCGATGCCCAGCACCAACCCGATCAGGCCTGTGCCGCCCACCACCGTCAGCGCGAGTTGGGTGAGCCCGGCGATACGGAGCACAAGATATAGGCCGGCAAGCATGACAAGCATTCCGGCAGCCCGAGCCAATACTTCCCGCAAAAGCTGGCTGAGGGGTCGCGCCAGCAGCCGACGACGCAGGACGAACACCGTTAACCGGGCGAGGATCCATGAAATAACGATGACGCCCACCGCCACCACAATCAGGGGCAGCGATCGAACGAGACCCCGTGCTAAATCGTTCAGTACCTGAAAGGCGGGATCGAAATCCCAAACCGTGGTGGGGACCACCTCGATTTCATTGACGACTGCAACGACGCCCTCCGTATTCTTCGCCAGATCTCTGGCCCATTGCTTGGATTCCTCATTTGCCGTCGTTCCTTTAAGGAAAACGATCCCTTCCTGGACAGTGACCTCGGGCTCGCTGAACCAGTTTGTCGCTCTAAGAATGTCCGTGATCCGTTGCCGGATCTGGTCATCTTTGGCGACGCGCTGGACCTCGACCCTACCCGGGGGCTCGGGTGTGCCATCAGGCGCACTGGAGCGCACCGGCCTATCCTCGCTACCGTATGCCTGTTGGGCAGCAACCGAGTTGATCGCAAAGACTGCGCAGCACAGGGACATGGCGCAGATAAGTCCGGCCGCTCGAGCCCGGGAAAGGCCCCAGGTTCGAACCAAACTCCGCCCTTGATGCCCAGGGGTTCCTGCACCATGGATTGCCGACGCCTGCGCTGGTTGTCCCATGCGGCTTCGCGGCCTCCGCCCGTTCCTGGCAGGCCCGGGATGCTTCTTTAGAGCTCCGCCATTCGACTTCTCCTCGATGGGGTCGGGGATCTTTCGGGCATAGGTGTCGTCCATTAGCGCTTGCTCATGCGTGCGAGGGTTTGATGCGGTGAATAGCTTCTCATCCCCGGTAAAGCCATGGATAAATTTGTTCAGTCCCTCCAGCCGACTGTCGGCCAGAGTCTGGCCCATACGGATCAGGACCTGATCACCCACCGGATAGCCATGGGTATCTTTGATCTGCGTCAGGGACATGCGCTGTTGAATGCCACCTCGCGATCATACCGTTGAAAGCAACCGGGATGCAGCGTCACACACCTTCACTGCACACGCCGGGCTACACATCCCTGCCAGGATGTGTTCTGAATGATGGGTGCCGTCACATCCCTTGGGTAGGCGGTATTCAATCCAATCAGGACACCATAAATTCAAAAAAGGAATTAATAGAATAAAATTTATTCTTTCTTGATGAAGCAACAATCCCCTTAAAGTCGGGGTCAGGATCGTTCAGGAGTATCGTCATGGCCCACACCACACTGATCGTACCCGGCTTTCACGGCAGTGAAGCCGAACACTGGCAAACCTGGATGGAATCGGCGCTTCCGGATACTCGCCGGGTCACCGGCATCGATTGGGAATCGCCGGTCCTGTCCCGCTGGGCAGAGGCCGTGAGCAACGAAATCATCCGTTCGACAGGGCCGGTCTGGCTGGTGGCGCACAGCTTCGGCTGCCTGGCGACGGTCACCGCCGCCAGTCGTCTGTCCTCGCAGGTGGCCGGGGTCATGCTGGTGGCGCCGGCAGACCCGGACCGGTTCTCTCCCTTCGGCACGCGAGATCCATCAGGCCCGGCCGAAAGCTTGGCCTCCCGGCTGCCCTCCCGCCCGCTGGAGTTTCCCGGTCTGGTGGTGGCCAGCACCAACGATCCCTGGATGCCCATGGCCAAGCTGCTTCCCTGGACCACCCGATGGGGCACTCCGGTCATCAACATCGGCAGCGCCGGTCACATCAACGTGGCATCCGGCTTCGGCCCCTGGCCGCAGGGGCTGGATCTGCTTCGCACCCTGCAGCAGCACTCCTCCGCAGAGGTACGCCGGGTCGGGTAGTGGTTGACCTTATTGGTTCGCGCTGGAATTCATCTCCAGCCGACGACCCAGGGGGCGTAACATCAATATCAGCAGCAGGATGAGCGACGACCATTCCAACCACGGCGGAAGCAGTTCCCGTACCGTCGCCACCTGAGCGATAAGATCCAGTTCCATCCATCGCACCCAGGCATCCACCAGCAGGCCGGCCATCACGGACGTAACCACGATGCCCGTCAGGTAGAGAACCAAGGCGGTGCCGCCGAATTCCCGGCGCAACACACCCAGGGTCGCCAAACTGGTGATGGGCCCGGCCAGCAGAAATACCAGCGCCGTGCCGGGTGATATGCCGCTGGCGATCATGCCTGCCGCAATCGGCGTCGCCGCCGTGGCGCACAGGTACAGAGGGATGCCGATCAAGGCTGCCATCAGCATGGCCGGCAGACCGCTGCCGTAGGTCATCATGGTCTCAGGAGGGGCATAGGCAATCAGGACGCCGGCAGCCACCAGACCGATCACCAACCACACGGTGATATCGTCCAGCACATCGTTGAACGCAAATGCCAGCCCCCCGCTGAGGCGCCGGCCCAGCGGTTGGCGGACCTGATCCGTCTCATGCAGGTGTGAATGGGCATCTCCACAGCATCCCGATCCCTGGCAACCGGTGCTGCCCGCCGCGGCCCTCGCGGGTGATTTGCCGGTAACAGCCACCAGCAGTCCGGTGGCGATGGCGGTGGCGATGGTGCCCATGACCCTGGCCACAGCCATGAAAGGCCCCAGCAGGGCATAAGTGACCGCTACCGAATCCACCCCCACGCCCGGCGTGCCGATGAGAAAGGCGGTGGCCGGGCCCCGTCCCGCACCTCCCCGATACAAGGCCAGGGCAGTGGGTATGGCGCCGCAGGAACACAGGGGCAACGGAGCCCCCATCACCGCCGCCAGGGCGACGCGCTTCACCCCGTCTCCCCCCAACGCCTTGCCGAGCATCTTTTCAGAAATCAGGGCCTTCACGAGCCCGGCCATGGTCAGGCCCAGCAGCAGCCATGGAGCTGCCGCCAGGGCGATGGAGAGGGTTTCCTGCAAGGCCTTCATCGTGCTTGCTCCACTTTCCGGCGGCCTCGAACGGGGCCGACTTTCGTGAGGGGTCAGCATTGTGCCGGCCCCGGTGGTTCACTACGATAAACCTTATATGCATGGATCGGCATCAACATCGATCCACACAACGAAGATACCGAGTTGATACCGGAACACTGTGACCACAGGATGTTCGATAAAGTTATAAATAGATTTTTTATATGACCTTATGAAACAACAAGCCTGCCCACACCCCCTTCCCTTTCCGCACAAATTTCTTTTTGTCAAGGAGGAATGATGAAAGAACGCTCGCTATTGCTGGTTTCCATCCTGGCCCTGTCCCTGGCCTGCGTGGGCTTGATCCTGGGACCGGCCCTGCTGGGCTCCCAAGTACGCCAGGGCATGACGTCCTCCGCCGACAAGATCACCAGCGCCCATCGGCAGGTGACGGTACGGGGCCTGTCGGAACGGGAAATTCCCGCCAATCTGGTCCTCTGGCCCGTGGTGTTCCAGGTCCAGGCGCAGCGCCTGGATGAACTGCAGCAGAGTATCGACGGCCAGCGAGGTCAGGTCATCGACTTTCTGCTGAACCAGGGATTTGACAGGGAACAGATCCGGATCGTGCCGCCCACCATCACCGACCGGGAGCAGAACATCTACGGGGAACACCGCCCGTCCTATCGATTCGGGGCGGACGTGGTGGTGCTGGTACGCACCGATGACGCCCGGCGGGTGAGCCAGGCCATGCGTGAAACCGGCACCCTGGTGACCGCCGGCGTCGCCCTGACACAGAGCTACGAACACCGGCCCCAGTTCCTGTTCACCGAACTGGAAACGGTCAAGCCGGACATGGTGGCTGAAGCCACCCGTGATGCCCGCCGCGCCGCCGAACAGTTCGCTCAGGACTCAGGCAGCCGGGTGGGCGGTATCCTCACCGCCACCCAAGGCCTGTTCAGCATTGAAGATCTGGACAGCTACACGCCTGAAATCAAGAAGGTGCGGGTGGTCACCACCATCTCCTTCAAGTTGGAAACTCCCTGAGGAGGCACCGTGGGACCG
>NZ_JAJNQM010000071.1:0-18764 GCF_022227785.1 Ectothiorhodospira lacustris
CGGCAGACCTTGGATAGCCCTCAATGAGCAGTCGCGCCATGATCTCGCGCCGTTCCTGATCACGGAGCGCCTGCCAGGCACCGATCTCTTCCAGTGTTCGTCCGCAACCGATGCAGCGGCCGTTTTCTGCCCGGCAGATATTGATGCAGGGGGTCAGCATGATGGTGGGTTCCAAAGCGGGTGGATGTCTCCGCTTTCAGACCGTGGCGCTACCGGCAGGTTTCCCCGGATGACCCATGATGGACTCGATCCAGCTGGCCAGGATCTCCCGATCCGGCGCCTGTCCCGGGCGAGTTGCTCGTTGCCGGGTGCCCCAGATCGCTTCGGGAAAGTGCGCATCCTCCCGAAAGCGGGGGATCACATGCCAGTGAAGATGGGGAACCTGATTGCCAAGGCTGGCCAGGTTGATTTTCTCCGGCTTCATCAGGGCGCGCAGCGCCCGTTCCGTGGCCAGGACGACGCCCATCAGGTGCTGTTGCTCCAGCGGGACCAGATCGCTCATTTCAGCCACGTGGTCATGCCAGATCACCCGGCAGAAGCCGGGGTAGTCGGGGTCCTCCACCAGGATGACCCGGCAGCAGCTATCCTGCCAGACCAGTGTTTCATCGCGGGGGGTACAAAGTGGGCATGGAAGTAAAGTCATTGGGTCTCCCTCGTCGTCATGGAGAAGGACCGACATGGCTGTGCCAAGCCCTCCCGACTTGGGTAAGTTAGCACCTTTCCCCGGCCCGCAGTCTTTGATCATGACCGACAGGCAGCTAGAACAGCCGCAGGATCTCCTGCAGGTTCATGACTTGTCGACCGTCCACTGAGAGCATGCCGGCGTCCAACTCCAGGGCCATGCGGATCAGGTCGTCATCCCAGTGGGTCACGAAGGGCATCATGCGTAGTAAAAAGGACCATTCCAGCCATTGCTGTTCCACCAGTCGATCCAGATGGGGACCTTCCGCGCCCGGGAACTGCTCCAGCAGGTAGGATCGCATGAGCGCCTTGATCAGGGCGGGCTGGACCTGGACACCGGCGGAGCCGTGCAGGGCTTCCAGGCCCGCAAGGCCTCGGCTTAGATCCAGCGCAGGATTTTTCTTCAGCCCCAGGGTCAGCCGGCCTTCGAATGAGCCTGCTTCGGCGTGCTGCAGGGACAGCGTATCAACGGCGATCATGGCGCCCCGGCTGAGCAAGGCGTGCAGGCCAGCCTCCCGAGCGGCCGCGTCTTCGCTGGTTCCGCTATCCGTCATGGCTCTGAGTTCAACCAGGCCTGAAAAGCTCACGTCGGATCCCATGCTCACCTGACCGCTTTCCAGCAGCTTGGATCCGTCAAGGATGAGGGGTCCCCAGGCCAGGATCACGTCACTTTTGAGCCGGTCCGCTTCCCGCTGATTGTGCCAGCGGAGTTTTACGTCCCGCATCTCCAGGGAGTCATGGCGGTCTTCCAGCCGCCAGCGTGTAATCCGGGTTTCGGACTGAGCTTGCGTCAGGATGCCTTCTTCAACCAGGGCATCTTCCAGCACAAACTCCAGCGATTCCAGCAGGAGCTCGAGATTTTCATCCTGCACCTTGATCCATGCCCGTGGCAGATCCAGGGACAGTCGGTCGAGGCGGCCATCCTGTCGCCAGTGGCCGACCAAGCGCCACGCCGACCAGTCGGCCTCTCCCTGTCTTTGGCCCAGGGCATTCATGATTCTGCCCTGATAGCCTTCACCATGGATGCTGACGCGGTGCTGGTGTCGGGTATGGAATTCAATGTCGTAGCGGGCCCAGTCTTCGCCCTGATAATCCGGCAACACCTGTCTCCAGGTATCGGATAGCAGCAGCTGTCCTTCCACATCGGCGATCTTACCCAGTAGTCCCGGCAACCCATGGGTGGTGACTTCGGCGTTACCTGATAGCTCCAGGTAAGGGAGTTCGGTTTCCTGTCGTTCGGTGAGCAGCGGGTAGAGCGGGCTATCGGGTGCGGGTATGAAGCGTAGCCGATATCAGATGAATCCTTGCTTGCGATCATAATCGGCCCACAGTAGGTGCAGGCCGGGCTGTGTGCTGTCGATTTGCCCGAGGTGTTCCAGGCTGGCTTCGATTCGGTCCGCTGCCGCCTTATGCACCCACTGGTTCAGGCCGAGGAGGGAGGCGCCCAACAGCAGGGCGACCATGGCTGTCAAGACGATGACTCTGGAAGATCCGAGACCGAGTGCTTTGGTGGGCATGAGGGTGAAATCCAGACGGAATGAGGTGGAGACCATTCTAGAGCATGAGCATGTCCGCAGTTGCAGGATGCGACCGGTATCTTCGGCCATGGGGGATGAAGCGGACGGGCGGGATCAGGCCTCGGGGCGTGGTAAAGAAAGACGGTCATGAAAAAGGGCAGCCCATAGGGGCCGCCCTTTTCACTGCGACTGGTGCCGGCAATAGGAGTCGAACCTACGACCTTCGCATTACGAATGCGCTGCTCTACCAACTGAGCTATGCCGGCGGCACTAAAAACCGGTTTGATCCTTTACATGCTGCCGAGAGAGGGCACGGCAGGCTCACGGAAAGGCTGCTAAGTTTAGTGCATGAGGAGCCAGGACTCAACCAGACCGTTGCAACCGCAGATCCATCATCATGGGGCAGTTCAATAACGGGGTCATCGGCATCACCGGTGCCCATTATCTGGTGGTCGGGGGCATGACCGCCCACTGACGCAGGTCCTCCTGCCTTCCCGGCGCGCCATGGACGGGAGGACAGGGGGGCATGCCCGCTATGGATCAGTCTTCCAGGTAGGTGTATCCGGACAGACCGTTGTCCAGTTCCTTGAGGATCTGCCGCTGCATGGCCTCGTCCAGACCCGCGGCCGCCACCTTGGTGCGATAGGCGCCCGCCAGCAGCTCGGTGTCGAAGTGCACGTAGCGCAGCAGTTCCTCCACCGTGTCACCCTGTTCCGGTTCCACCACCTCGTAACCGCCGTCCCGGGTCAGTACCACATTGATGGCGTCGGTGTCGCCGAACAGGTTGTGCAGGTCTCCCAGGATCTCCTGGTAGGCCCCGACCATGAAGATCCCCAGCAGATACTGCTCTCCGGGGCGGAACTCGTGCAGGGGTAGGCTGGGGACGATGGTCTCGCCGTCCACATAGCGGTCTACGTGGCCGTCGGAGTCGCAGGTGAGGTCCTGCAGCACCCCCAGCCGGGTGGGCCGCTCATCCAGCCGGTGCAGGGGCATGATGGGAAAGATCTGGTCGATGGCCCAGACGTCCGGGATGGATTGGAACACGGAGAAGTTGCAGAAATACTTGTCCGAGAGCTTTTCCGTGAGTTCGTCGGCGATATCCCGGGGCAGGCGCTGGGCATGCCCGGTCAGCAGCCTTCGGCAGGTGGCGAAATAGATCTGCTCCGCCAGGGCCCGATGCTCCAGGTCCAGCAGGCCGTGGGTGAACATGGACTGCACTTCCCGCAACCAGTCCACCATGGTGTGAAAGACCTCGGTGGGGGCACTCTCGGCGGTGCGTTCGAACAGGCTCCACATGTCCAGCAGTACCGCCGGGGCCTCTTCATCGGGGGGCTGGATATCGGCGGCTACCGGGGCGCGTTCGGTGTCGATCACGTTGGTGATCAGTACCGCATGATGGGCGGTCATGGCGCGGCCGGATTCGGTGAAGATCTCAGGCGGCGGCAGGTCGTATTCCCGGCAGGTATTGGCCAGGATGCGCACCAGGCTGTCGGCATAGTCCTGCAGGCTGTAGTTGATGGAACACAGGTTGCGGGAGCGGGTGCCCTCGTAGTCCACACCCAGGCCGCCGCCGGCGTCCACCACCTGGATGGGGGCGCCCAGGCGATGCAACTCGGCGAAGAAGCGGGAGGCCTCGTACATGCCCGACTGGATGTCGCGGATATTGGCGATCTGGGAGCCCATGTGGAAATGCAGCAGCTGCATGCAGTCCAGCATGTCATGGTCCCGCAGCTGATCCAGCAGCTTCAGGGCCTGGGCGGCGGAGAGCCCGAACTTGGCCTTTTCGCCGCCAGTGTTCTGCCACTTGCCCTTGCCCATGGAGGCCAGCCGTACCCGCATGCCTAGGGTGGGGCGGACCCCAAGGTCGCGGGCGGCCTCGATCACGCCGTTCAATTCCGAGGGCTTCTCAATAACGATGTAGACCCGGTGGCCCAGCAGCTGGCCGATCATGGCCAAGCGCAGGTATTCCCGGTCCTTGTAGCCGTTGCAGACGATCACACCGCCGGGGCGGGCGAGAGCCAGCACCGCCATGAGTTCCGGCTTGCTGCCTGCCTCCAGGCCCACCCGTTCGCCGCCGCAGGTGAGGATGCGTTCCACCACGCTGCGCTGCTGATTCACCTTGATGGGATAGACGGCGGTGTAGCGGCCGGGGAACTCGTTGTCCTCGATGGCCTGATCGAAGGCCTCGGTGAGTCGCTTCACGCGATCGCAGAGGATGTCCGGAAAACGCACCAGCACCGGCACGTCGATGTTCAGGCCGGACACATGGCTCACCAGTTCGAACAGGTCCACGCCTGGATGATGGGCATGGGCGGGCGGGCGGACGATCACGCGGCCTTGATCGTTGATGTGAAAATAGTCGCCGTTCCAGTGGGGGATGTTGT
Organism: Ectothiorhodospira lacustris; assembly: GCF_022227785.1. NCBI lineage: Bacteria > Pseudomonadati > Pseudomonadota > Gammaproteobacteria > Chromatiales > Ectothiorhodospiraceae > Ectothiorhodospira > Ectothiorhodospira lacustris. The sequence goes on from NZ_JAJNQM010000071.1 coordinate 4,583, forward strand.
AGGTCTGGCGGGCGTTATCCGTCGTCCAATCTGTCATGATGGGCCTTGTCGATCAGCGCGAATGGAGGGCCGGTGATCCTGTAACACCGGCCCCGGTAAAGCGGGCCTATGATACTCCCTATGCCGGTGCCCCGGGGAGCCTGCAGGGGCCTTCCCGACGGTTGGAGTGTCCTTCGTCATCCGAGCTTCAGGCGATCCAGGCGCAGGCGCTCCCGTTCATCAAATAGCCGCCGAGATCCCAGCCAGATGGCACCCAGGGTACCGAAGCCGGTGCCTGCAGTAATGAGAAACATCACCAGAATCTGGTATTTCACCGCCTCCATGGGCGGTGTCCCCGCCATGATCTGGCCGGTCATCATGCCGGGCAGACTCACGATGCCCGCCGCCGCCATGGCATTGATGATGGGCATCAGGCCGCTGCGGGCCGCCTCCCGGCGAATGTCCTGGATCGCTTCCGTCCAGGTTTGCCCCAGGATCAGGCGACCTTCGATCACCCGCCGCTGCTGCCAGGCGGATTGAGTGAGCCGATCCAGGCCCAGGGCGATCCCGGTCATGGTGTTGCCCAGCAGCATCCCCAGCAGGGGGATGGCGTACTGGGGCTCCCACCAGGGGGCCGGGCCGATGATGACGGTCAGGGCGAACACCGTGGCGGTGAAGGCGGAGACGAACATGGCCAGGGTGCCGATGCCGTAGGCCCACCAGCCGGTGAAACGTCGCCCCTGCCGGGCCACCACTTCACGCCCTGCCACCAGCAGCATGACCGCTGCCATGCCGGCCACCCAGTGCAGGGCGGCATGCTCGAACAGGGTCTTGAGCACCAGACCGATCAGCAGCAGCTGCACCACCGTACGCGTGGCCGAGACCAGTAGGCTCCTCGACAGTCCCATGCCCACTCGGCTGGTCAGGGCCGCCAAGGCAATCACCAGCAGGGCTGCCAGACTAAGGTCCATGGGTGACAGAGCGATGACGTTCATCCGTTTGACTCCGTCAGTCGACCGTTTTCCATCGTGAAGAGGCGGCCGCCCAGGCGGCTGCGCTGGTCCGCGTCATGACTGACCCACAGGGCGGCGGCATCGCTTTCGCGCAGATAATCCCGGATCAGGCGTTCCATGGTCCGGGTATTGTCCGGGTCCAGGTTGGCGGTGGGCTCGTCCAGCAGCAGGACTCGAGGACGGTTCTGCAGCACACGCACCAGCGCCAGCCGTTGCCGCTCACCGCTGGATAGCCGGTCCACGGTCCAGGTGCGCACATCCGGCGTGAAGCCCAGGGCCTCAAGCCAGTGCTCATCCCCTGACTGCAGATGTTCACCCACGGTGTCCGCCCACCAGGCCGGATCCGCGGGCAGATAGCCCACTCGCCGCCGCCAGCCGGCCCCGGAAAATGTGTGCCTGGGATGCCCTTCCAGTCGGATCTGACCTTCATTGCGGTCAAGATCGGTGATGGCCCGCAGCAGCAGGGACTTGCCGGCGCCGGAAGGCCCGGCCACCTGGACCACTTCTCCGGCGTGCAGGCTCAGGTCCAAAGGCCCGATCTGGGGGGTGCGCAGTTGTTGGATCTCGAGCAACAAGGGCGTGTCCGGTGAATCGTCCATGAGGACAGGGGCGGGATGGCGTTCCGGAGTGCGAAATTCGTTCATTATAACGGCCTTGACGGCGGTCGCCAGGAGGCTTGCACCCGTGGCCGGGGTTCGCTAGGGTGAATCCGGTGCCCCCAGCTTATGTAGGTTGTAAGCCTGCGCTGCCAAGGCGGGACAACAGAATATCAGGGACCGGTGCAGGGTTCGAATGCCAGGGGCATTTTGCGAGACTCACACGATGAACACACAGGAGAAGTGACGATGACTGATCGCGACAATACCCTGAGTCGGCGCCGTTTTCTGAAGTTCGGCAGCTATGGCCTGCTGGCCGTGCCCATGGCCGGGCTGGGCTGGACCACGACGGCCATGGCCATGGAGCGCCTGAGCGAGGATGATCCCGCTGCTCAGGCCCTGGAGTACCGGCATGATGCCGCGGGCGTGGAGCATCCGGCCTACGAAGAAGGGCAAACCTGCATGAATTGTCTGCTGTACAGCGATGCCAGTGCCCAGGACTGGGGTCCTTGCACCGTATTCCCCGGCAAGCTGGTATCCGCCAACGGCTGGTGCACCGCCTGGGTGGCCCGCTAATCGCCAACCAAGGAAGCCGCCCGACGCCCATGCTCGGGCGGTTCCCGCATCGCCGCCCTGCTCAGCAGGCGGCGGCTTCCACCCTCGCCCGTCCGGTCCGGCTGATGACGATTCGTCGTCCCACCTCCCCATGGCATAGCCATACCGAACCCATTTGCAGCGCGCCGTTCAGGCGACGGGTTTGCCCGTCGTTGCGATAGGCGATGTATTCCCCCATGGTGCCGTTGGCGTGGATGGTGACTGATGCGGGCACGGAATCGAAGTGACGAATGACCGTGTCGGGTTGAATCACCGGCCCCGTGGCCGGGTGTTCCACCACGCCGACGATCCAGCCTTCGGCATAGGATGCGGATGCACACCGCAGGCCGTCCGTGGAGGGGCAGAGCAGGGCATGGTGGCCGCGCTTCACCGCCTCCCAGCGGGCCGTGTGGAGGGCGCTGATGAAAGTGTTGGTGGTGGTGATCAACCGCTGTTCCCGCGCCATCCCCGCAAAACCGGGGATGGCAACGGTGGCAAGCACCGCGGCAACGGCAAGTGTGATGAGCAGTTCGGTGAGTGTCAGTCCGTATTCCCTGGACATATGCCTCTCTCCTTGAGGTTCTGACCGCCGACCGGCAGCTTAACCCGGGCGGGTGGTGTGGACAAGCGGCGTTGACCGGTATAGGCGCTGTTATAATCTTGCCACTGAATTGTGGCTCGAGGGTCTGCGCATGACCGTATTGGACGGCGCCCTGCTGGCAGGTGCGGCACTGGTGCTCCTGGGTTACCTGCTGGTGGTCCTGGCGGGTTTTCGCCGGGAATTCATCTGGGGGGTGATCAACCTCGTCCCCGTCGTCTCGCTGGCCTTTGTATTGCTGCACTGGCACCGGGCCCGAACCGGCTTTCTGGTGTCGGTGATGGGGCTGCTGGTGCTCGGCGGAGCCCTGCACGGGGGTGCCGACCGGACCGTGGAGCAGACCCTGGAACGGTTCGGTGTGGGGGTGGACATTCAGATGCCCGTCACACGCCCCTGGGATGTGGAACTGCCCAACCAGGCCTTGGTCCGTCGGATTGAGGAGGAGACCGGGCAGCCGCTTGAGATTGTCGAGTACGATCCCTTTGCGCCGGTTCAGCCCCTGCCCCCTGCCTCCAGTTTCAGGTTGGAAGCGGATCCCGCCCCCGCGCCCCGAGCCTACCGAATGGTCCTGCCGGCTGAACTCCCCCAGCTGGAGGGTGCGCGTATGCGGCTGGTGCTGGGTGACGGGGTGGTTCGGGAGGGCAATCTGATTGCAGTCACGCCCACCAGCCTCTATCTGCAGCAGGTCATCCTGGGGGGGCATGTGGCCTTCGAGTACCGGCGCCGGGACATCCGGCGCATGGAGGTCTGGGATCGGATGGGTGCCGCGCCTCGGGTCCCGCCGTCGGCTGAAGTGCAGTCCCTGCCCGATGAGCCCGACGTGATCTTCGAGGCGGATTGAGTCCTTGTCGACGTTTCCGCAAAATTCGCCTGTTACCGTGCCCGCGAAGGTGTTTTGTCGTCACTCCCGCGCAGGCGGGAGTCCAGGGCAGTCCGTCACTGGATTCCCGCCTGCGCGGGAATGACGGATGAGGTGCGGGAATGACGGGCCGGTTGCGGGGTTTCCAACGTATTGATTCTTGAGTGAAGGAGAGGACGGTTTGAGTTACAACACCGAAGGCATGACGTGCTATGTCTATCGCAGCAGTCGCAAGCAGGACACCTATCTCTACCTGCCTGTAAAGGATGACTTCTCATCCTTGCCGGATGCCCTGATGAATGTGTTCGGTGCGCCGGTGTTTGCCCTGGAGTTCGAACTGACCCCGCAGCGCAGGCTGGCCCGGGAAGATGCCGCCCAGGTGATGGAAAACCTCAGGATCCGGGGGTTTCATCTGCAGATGCCGGTGGAGAACCAGACACCGGCCTGATCAGTCCAGGATCTGTGTGTCCTCATGGAGATAGGGGGGGGCACAGGCACAGAGGATGCGCAGGGGTACATTACCGGTGTTGTGGACCTTGTGGGCGGTCCCCGGCGGTATCCTTACCGTATCTCCCGAATTCACCGGGAATACCTGCTCCCCCAGATGCATCATGCCCTCGCCTTGGGTGAAGTGATAATGTTCCTCGGTCTCCACATGGGCATGCAGTCGGGTACAGGCCCCGGGCCGCACCAAGGCCTCCGCCAGGCTCAGGGCGCCCTCGCCATTCAGGCGGGGATGCATGAGTTCCCGGATCTCCGATCCATCCAGCGTCTGATACGGAGCAATGTCCTGGTAGCGAGTCTTCATGGGAAGGCCTCCTGGTTCGCAGGGTTTGCAGGGCATCCATGATGCCCAATTTCTTCTTTGAATACCCGCTTTTAAGTGCATATTCCTCCGCCTCGCCATATCCGCGCAACTCTGCGGGCTGTATAATCCTCGCCCCCTTTGCCCAACAATTCCCCGGCGGCAGGCCGTTTTTCCCATGACCGACAAGCTTCGCAACATCGCCATCATCGCCCACGTGGACCATGGCAAGACCACCCTCGTGGACAAGCTGCTGCAGCAGTCGGGAACCCTGGATGCCCGGGCGCAGGTGGTGGAGCGGATGATGGACTCCAACGCCCTGGAGAAGGAGCGGGGCATCACCATCCTGGCCAAGAACACCGCCCTGGAATGGAACGGTTACCGCGTCAACGTGGTGGATACCCCCGGCCACGCCGACTTCGGCGGCGAGGTGGAGCGGGTGCTGTCCATGGTGGATTCGGTGCTGCTGCTGGTGGATGCCGTCGACGGCCCCATGCCCCAGACCCGATTCGTCACCGCCAAGGCCTTTGCCATGGGCTTTCGTCCCATCGTGGTGGTGAACAAGATCGACCGTCCCGGTGCCCGGCCCGACTGGGTGGTGGACCAGATCTTCGACCTCTTCGACCGTCTGGGCGCCAGTGAGGAACAGCTGGACTTCCCCGTGGTGTACTGCTCGGCCCTGAAGGGTTTCGCCGGCCTGGACCCCCGCGTGACCGACGGCAACATGGACCCCCTGTTCCAGACCATCATCGACAAGGTGCCGTCCCCCCGCGTGGATCCCGAAGGTCCCTTCCAGATGCAGGTGTCCTCCCTGGACTACAACACCTATCAGGGCCTGATCGGTATCGGCCGCATCACCCGGGGCAAGGTCAGAACCAATACCGCCGTCAAGGTTATGGACCGGGAAGGCAACGTCCGTAACGGCCGTGTGCTGCAGATCCTGGGCTTCCGGGGGCTGGAAAGGGTGGAAGTACCCGAGGCCCGCGCCGGGAACATCATCGCCTTCACCGGTATGGACGAACTCTACATCTCCGACACCATCTGCGATCCGGCGGCGGTGGAACCCCTCAAGGCCCTGACGGTGGACGAGCCCACCGTGAGCATGACCTTCCAGGTCAACACGTCGCCCTTTGCCGGCCGTGACGGCAAGTACGTCACCTCCCGCAACCTGCGTGAACGTCTGCTGGAAGAACTCAAGCACAACGTGGCCCTGCGGGTGGAAGAAACGGATGACCCGGACAAGTTCCGCGTCTCCGGCCGAGGCGAGTTGCACCTGTCCATCCTGATCGAGAACATGCGCCGAGAGGGCTTTGAACTGGGTGTATCCCGCCCGGAGGTCATCGTGCGCACCCGTGAAGGGGTCAAGGAAGAGCCTTATGAGATGGTGACGGTGGACGTGGAAGAGCAGCACCAGGGTGCCATCATGGAAAAGCTGGGCAGTCGTCGCGGCGAGCTGCTGGACATGATCCCCGACGGCAAGGGTCGCGTGCGTCTGGATTACCGGGTACCCTCTCGCGGCCTGATCGGTTTTCAGACCGAGTTCCTGACCGCCACCTCCGGCACCGGCATCCTGCATCATGTATTTGACAGCTATGGCGAGTTCCGCCCCGGTGCGGTGGCCCCGCGCAACAACGGGGTACTGATTGCCAACGGCACCGGCAAGGCCCTGGGCTTTGCCCTGTTCAACCTGCAGGAGCGTGGCCGCATGTTCATCGGTCCCGGCGAGGAGGTTTACGAGGGCATGGTGATCGGCATCCACACCCGGGACAACGATCTGGTGGTGAATCCCCTCAAGGCCAAGCAGCTTACCAATATCCGCGCTGCCGGTTCCGACGAGAACATCATCCTCACGCCCCCCCTGCGCCTGTCCCTGGAGCAGGCCCTGGAGTTCATCGAGGACGATGAACTGGTTGAGGTCACCCCCAAGGCGATCCGGGTGCGCAAGAAGCTGTTGCTGGAACACGAGCGCAAGCGCGCCTCCCGCTCCAGCGGCGGCTAAGCCGGCCGGGGCGGTCCTGTTTTAGGGGCCGTCCTGTGGTGGAGGCGCAGCCCTGATTGCGAACAGTCAGGCCTCGCTGGCCCGCCACCGGTCCATGGCCCGGTAGCTCAGGGCCTCCATCAGATGAGGCACCTCGATCCGGGGTGCCTCATCCATGTCCGCCAGGGTGCGGGCGACCCGCAGGATGCGGTGATAGGCCCGTGCCGAGAGTCGGAACCGGTCCATGGCCGTTTCCAGCAACTGTCGGTGGGCCGCTGCCAGCGTGCAGACTCCTTCCGTCTCCCGCCCGGACAATCCCGCATTCAGCTTCCCCTGCCGCGCCAGTTGCCGATCCCGGCAGGCGGACACCCGCGCCCTGACCACGGCGCTGGATTCCGGCGGTGGGCCAGGCTCCAGCAGCACATCCCGGGGCAGTCTGGGTACCTCAATGGACAGGTCGATCCGGTCCAGCAACGGGGCCGAGATGCGCCCCCGGTGGCGTCGCCGCTGCTCCGGGGTGCAACGGCAGTTGGCCCCCAGGTCGCAGTCATAGCCTTGGGGGCAGGGATTCATGGCCGCCACCAACTGGAATCTGGCCGGGAACTCCGCCTGCTGGGCGGCCCGGGAGATGGAGATTCGGCCTGTCTCCAGGGGTTCGCGCAGCACGTCCAGGGCCTTGCGGTCAAACTCCGCCAGTTCATCCAAGAACAGAATGCCGTTATGGGCCAGGGAAATCTCTCCGGGTTTGGGGCGCGAGCCTCCGCCCACCAAGGCTATCCCCGAACAGGTGTGATGGGGGGTGCGAAAGGGGCGGGCACGCCACCGGGCGGGGTCGATGCCGTGGTGACTGACGGCATGCAGGGCTGCGGTCTCCAGGGCTTCGGTCTCACTCATGGGTGGCAGTAGCCCGGGCAACCGGCTGGCCAGCATGGTCTTGCCGGTGCCGGGCGGCCCGACCATCAGCAGATGGTGACCGCCGGCGGCGGCAGCCTCCAGGGCGCGGCGGGCTTGAGGTTGGCCGCGCACGTCCGCCAGATCCGGTTGCGATACCGGATCGCCCATGGCCGGTGGGGTGCGCACATGGGCGGAGAGCGGGGCTTCGCCGCGCAGGTGGGCGCAGACTTCCAGCAGATGGTCCGCCGCGATCACGTTCACATCGTCTACCAGTGCCGCTTCGTCCGCATCGCCCCGGGGCAGCATCAGGGTGCGCCCCGCCCGTCCCGCGGCCATGGCTGCCGGCAGCACGCCGCGTACCGAACGCAGTTCACCGGTCAGGCCCAGCTCTCCCAGGAACTCCAGGCCGTTCAAGGCCTTGAGGGGGATCTGTCCCGAGGCCGCCAGGATCCCCAGGGCAATTCCCAGATCAAAGCGCCCGCCTTCCTTGGGCAGGTCCGCCGGTGCCAGGTTGGCGGTAATGCGGCGGGCAGGGAATTCAAAACCGCTGGTCTGGATGGCGGCCCGAACCCGATCACGGCTTTCCTTCACGGCGACTTCCGGCAGGCCCACCATGGCGAAGCTGGGCAGGCCGTTGGCCAGATGGACTTCGATGTGTACCGAGGGCGCCTGGATACCCAACTGGGCTCGGCTGCGGATGACGGCAAGGTGCATGGGTCCTTCCATGGGGCTCGTCCTTGATCGCCGGACTATAACCTAAAGTCGGCATCCCCGGCACCTCTATGGGGCTTCGAGTATCCGTACCAGGATCACCCCGTTGCGCGCGTGCAGCACTTCATAATGATGGTGCTCCAGGCGCGCCAGGGAGTCCTCCTTGGTGACCGCCACTTCTCCCGGCTCCGGCATGCGCCGCTCCACGCCCCGATTGGCGTAGATGCTGAAGCTGGGGTTGTTCAGGCGCCACATCACCACCGTCTCCGGCAGATCCCGGGCCGCCAGGCCGGCATCGCGGATGGGGGATTGCTGTACACCGGCCACCGCCGGCAGCAGGAGTCCCGCCACGCCCACGTTCAGGGTCAGGCCGATCAGGAACAGGCGATAGCCGCGCTGGATGCGTCGATCCAGCATGAAGAACAGACAGGCCGCCAGGGCGATGACGAAGAAGGCATGCCAGATGGGGCCGAAATGCACATGGTGGTCCGTCAGCAGGGCGAGAATGAAGGGGTCGTCCAGATGGGGTTTGATCAGGTCCACCAGATGGGGCAGGGTCAACAGCCCTGCAAACAGCAGGGCCGGGGGCAGGAACAGCCAAAACCGGCTGCGGACCTGGTCCAGATGCAGGGCCATCAGGATGAACAGGGGCGTGATGCCGTAGAAGATGTAATGGGGCAGCTTGGTGCCGGCCGCCGAAAACAGTACCAGCACGAACAGGAACCAGGTCAGCAGATACCCGTGAAGGTCCTCGCGGAAGCTCTCCCTCACTTCCCACAGGGTCCGGATCAGCACCGTGGTATAGGGCAGCAGGGCCACCAGCAGTACCGGCAGATAGAAATAGAAGGGACCTTCATGCCCATGCATGGGGGCCTGAAAACGACCCAGGTTGTGCTCCAGGAAAAAGCCCATCAGGAACCCCGGTCCTTCCCGCCAGGTGATGGCCAGATACCAGGGCAGCACGATGAGCAGGAACAGCATGATCCCCAGGGGATTGAAGGCCGCCCGCAGCCAGGACCGCCACTCGCCCTTGAGACCATAGAAGATCAGGCTCACCGCCAGCGGGATCACCACTGCCACCGGTCCCTTGGTCAGAAAGCCCAGCCCCATGCACAGGAACGCCAGATAGACCCAGCGAACCCCGCCTTCCTTGAAATGCAGGTAGATGGCGAACATGGCGCCGACGATGAAAAGATGCAGGGCGGCATCGGCGATGGCGGCCTTGCCGATGACGATCACCCCCAGGGACGTGGCGCCGATGATGGCGGCCGCCAGTGCGGTATGACGGTCACAGACCCGCCGCATGAAGGCGAATATCAGCAGCATCCAGCCGGTGGCGGCCAGGGCCGAGGGTAGTCGCAGGGCCAGTTCGTTGAGCCCGAAGGCGCTCACGCTCAGGGCCTGTAGCCAGTAAATCAGGATGGGCTTATCATACCGCGGCTCGCCGTAGAGATAAGTGGCGATGAAGTCCCCCCGGGCCAGCATGTCCCGGGTCGCTTCACTGAACGCCCCCTCATCCAGGTCGAACAGCGGCACGCCGTGCAGGTTGTAGAAGAAGGCTGTGAACAGGGCCGCAGTGAGGAAGGCCCAGAGGATGCGGGGCGACAGTTCCTGCAGGTCCGTCGGGTAATAGGTATGGATACGTGGCACGATGTCGGCTTGTAGGGCTTGGATGGAATGAACGCAGTTTAACCCGGTCGTGGTGTCGGCGGCAGGGTTTCGCTTTGTCGACGGGTGGCAGTGTGTTGGGATATTTCCGGATGTTGAGGCCGCGCGCCAGAACCCTCGTTTCCATCATCATCTTCCTGGCCTTTGTCGGGCTGGTGGAAGGCTTCTACGGTTGGGGGGCCATCCTGGTGCCCTGGCGGGATCTGTCGCCGGCGGCCCTGCTGGCGGCCGGTCTGCTCACCCTGCTCACCTATGTCTTGCGTGCCTGGCGGGTCTATGACTTTTACCGACCGGTGATGCGAGGCCGTTTCCCGGCCTGCCTGCGCCTGACGCTGATCCACAATCTGCTCAACAATCTGCTGCCCATGCGTACCGGCGAGTTGAGCTTCCCGGTGCTGATGGCGCGCTACTTCCAGGTGCCTGCGGTCCATTCCGTGCCGGTGCTGCTCTGGTTTCGCCTCATGGACCTGCACGTGCTCGCCGCCTTCGGTCTGGCGGCGGTCGGCACCTGGCTGGTGGGCTGGCTGCCCGCGCTGGCGGCGACGCTCCTGTGGTTGTTCACCCTGCCCCTGGTGCGTCGCGCCTCACCCCTGCTGCAGCGCCGACTGGCACCGCACGTTCAGGGGCGATGGGGTGGCTTGATCCTGCAGGCCCTGGAGGCCTTGCCGACCTCTCCCCGCGACTTCTGGCGTGCCTGGGCCTGGACGGCACTGAACTGGAGCGTCAAACTGGCCGTCTTTGTCTGGGTGCTGGCCCTGTTCCTGGAGGCCCCCGCCGCCGCCCTGTGGCTGGCGGTCATCGCCGGTGATCTGACCAGTGTCCTGCCGGTACACGGGGTCGGAGGTGCCGGTACCTATGAGGCCGGTGTGATGGCGGCTCTGCTGCCTTTCGGCGTGTCGGCGGAACAGGCTCTGGTGGGCGCCGTCAATCTGCACCTTTTCCTGCTTGGATCCACGCTTGCCGGCGGGCTGTTGTTGCCCTGGCTGCCGGCAGCCAACGAAGAGAAATAGAGAATCATGTCCGTCAAACCCGAAGGCGATGCCGCGGCGGCTCAGGCCGTCACCGATGATCAGGGCTACGCCGTCTACCGCACCGAGGAGGCCCTGAGCCTGTCCCTGGTCATTCCCATGTACAACGAGGAGGATAATGTGGCCCCCTTGGTGGCCCGTATCCATGAGGCCTTGGGTGATCTGTCCATGCCCTGGGAAGTGGTGCTGGTGGATGACGGCAGTGCCGACGCCACGCCGGACCGCATGCTGGCGGCCCGGGAGCAGTATGGACGCCATGTGCGGGTGCTGACGCTGCAGCGCAACTTCGGCCAGACTGCGGCCATGCAGGCGGGGATCGACCACGCCCGCGGCAGCGTCATCGCCACCCTGGATGGTGACCTGCAGAACGATCCGGCGGATATCCCCGTCATGGTGCGGCGACTGCTGGACGAGGACCTGGACATGGTGGCGGGCTGGCGCAAGGACCGTCATGACGATCTGTGGAAACGCAAGGTGCCGTCCCGCATCGCCAACAAGCTGATCCGCTGGACCACCAAGGTGAACCTGCACGACTACGGCTGCAGTCTCAAGGTGTTCCGGGCCCAGGTCCTCAAGGGAGTGCGTCTCTACGGCGAGATGCACCGCTTCATCCCCGCCTGGTTCGCCACCCAGACCTCGCCGCGGCGCATCCGCGAGCATGTGGTGACCCATCATGCCCGTGCCCATGGCGACTCCAAGTACGGAATCTCCCGCACCTTCCGGGTGATCCTGGATCTTTTGTCGGTGTATTTCTTCATGCGTTACAAGGCACGCCCCGGGCACTTTTTCGGTTCCATCGGCCTGTTCTTCGGTGCCCTGGGTGCGGTCATCCTGGGCTACCTGGCGTCGGTCAAGGTGTTGCTGCAGGCGGATATCGGCACCCGGCCGCTGCTGTTCGTGGGGGTGATGTGCGTGCTGGTCTCGGTGCAGCTGCTTACCACCGGCGTGCTGAGCGAGCTGATGGCCCGGACCTATTTCGAGTCCGGCCGGATCCGCTCCTACGTGGTGCGCGAGCGGACCCGGGAGGACGCCGCCGGCGATGACTGGTGCCGTCGCGGTTGAGACTGTCGTGATGACCCCCCGGTGTGTGCGTGTCCGGATGCGTCGGGCAGGGCGGCCTTGGCCCTTGCGTGGGCCTTTCTGATGATTGTCAAGGACGTAGGCGGTGAGGTTGTGACACACTCACTTTAGATTATTAGTGTTTACTAATGGTCTCCGGTTTGCCATTCATATCCCGGAGTGACACGTGTCGATACGCTCAGGTCTTCTCATTCTTTCGCTGGTGCTGTTGCCGGCTCCCTTGCCGGCCCTGGCCGGCGAGACCATCCCCCAGCCGGCGGAGACGCGCCTGTCCTCCACGGCGGATCATCGCAAGTTCGAGCAGCTGGCGGGACCGTTCCACAGCGGTCCCGAAGTCACCCGTGCCTGTCTGGAATGCCATACGGAAGCCGCGCCGCAGGTCCATCGCAGCATCCACTGGACCTGGCGCTTCGAGCAACCGGAAACCGGTCAGGTCCTGGGCAAGCGATTTGCCCTGAACAATTTGTGCCAGGGCATTGCCGGCAGTTATGAGCGCTGCAGCAGTTGCCATGTGGGTTACGGCTGGGAAGACGAACACTTCGACTTCACCGCCCAGGACCGGGTGGACTGCCTGGTCTGTCACGACACCACCGGCACCTACGTGAAGTTCCCCACCGGCGCCGGCCACCCCCCCTACGAGGACACCCCGTTCCGGGGCAAGCTGTTCAAGGCGCCGGATCTGGCTCATGTGGCCCGCCATGTGGGCAAGTCCAGCCGGGAGACCTGTGGCACCTGTCACTTTGAAGGCGGCGGGGGCGACGCGGTCAAGCATGGGGATCTGGACAGCTCACTGCTGGGGCCGCCCCGCACCGTTGATGTGCACATGGCGCCCGACGGACTGAATTTTTCCTGTGCCACTTGCCATGAATTCACCGGTCACATCCAGCAGGGCAGTCGTTATCAGCTCAAGGCGGCCCCGCAGGCGGGTGTCGCAGTGCCGGGGCGGGAGAGTGACCGGCCTGCCTGCGAGTCCTGCCACGGCTCGACGCCCCATGACACCGGCATCCACAACAAGCTCAATCAGCATGCTGAATTCATTGCCTGCCAGACCTGCCATGTACCGGCCATCGCCCGGGGCGGATTGCCCACCAAGACGCTCTGGGATTGGTCCGTGGCCGGTCGGCGGGACGCACAGGGGCGCCCCGTGGTGGAAATGGAGGACGGTCTGGTGGTCTATGACGGCATGAAGGGTGCCTTCCAGTGGCGGGAAAACTATGCACCGGAGTACCGCTGGTTTGACGGCAACATGCGCTACACCCTGCTGGGTGATCCCATCGATCCATCCGGACCGGTGGACGTGAACGTGCCGGAGGGCGGGCCGGGGCAGCCCGGGGCCCGGATCTGGCCCTTCAAGGTCATGGCCGGGCGTCAGCCCTACGATACCCGGCACAACGCCCTGCTGGTGGCCCATCTGTTCGGGCGTGACGAAAACGCCTTCTGGCGGGGCTATGACTGGGATGCCGCCCTGGCATCGGGCATGGCCACCGCCCTCCGGGTGGGTCAGACCGAGGTCGGGTTCAGTGGCGAATACGGGTTTGTCGACACCCGCATGTACTGGCCGGTCAATCACATGGTGGCGCCCGGAGAAGACGCCCTGAGCTGTGAATCCTGCCACAGCGTGGACGGTCGGCTGGCGGAGTTGCCGGGGGTCTACATCCCCGGGCGTGACCGTCACCCCTGGGAACCCATCGGCTGGCTGGCGGTATGGCTGACCCTGCTGTCGGTGGTGGTTCACGGCCTGGGGCGCTATCTGATCCACCGTCGCCGAATGAGGGGGTCTGCATGAGCAAGTTACGCATCTTCACACTGTTCGAGCGTGTCTGGCACTGGGCGCAGACGGTCCTGATCTTCGGCCTGCTGTTCACCGGGCTGGCGCTGCACGGCAGTCATGGTCTGATCGCCTATGACACGGCCCTCAAGGCCCATATCGTCATGGCCCTGAGCCTGATCGGTCTGTGGGCCTTTGCCATCTTCTGGCATGTGGTGACGGGGGAGTGGCGCCAGTACGTGCCCACCCACCGGGGATTGCCGGCGGTGATGCTGTACTACGTCTACGGGATCTTCTCCGGCGAAGCCAAGCCCTTCGTGACATCACCGTCCAGCAAGCATAATCCGCTGCAGCGACTGGCCTATTTCGGTTTCAAGGCGGCGATTGCACCGGCGTTGTGGGTATCCGGTCTGCTGCTGCTGACCTACGCCGCCTGGAAGGGGACGTTCATGGGCGACCTGTTGCCCCTGGCCTGGGTAGCCTACGCCCACGTGGCGGCCACCTTTGCCCTGATGCTGTTCCTGATCGGCCACATCTACATGGCCTCCACCACCGGTCATCCCTGGTATGCCTATCTCAAGTCCATGGTGACGGGGTATCAGGAGGGCCAC
>NZ_JAJNQM010000072.1:0-18423 GCF_022227785.1 Ectothiorhodospira lacustris
CGGTGTGGGAGTGACACAAGAGGCCTTCGCGGGAGCGACGGCGAGGAGCTTTTTCAGAACTTCCCAAAGATCCTGGAGAAATGATGGATAGCGATTCCCTGAAAATCCCGAAAAAACTGATTCCGGTGAAGGTCTGGGTGCATCCGGATGGCCTGGTTGTGGGGGAGATCTTCGTCCACTTTCAAAGTAATCAGCACGATGGGGAGGAGGAGCCGGCGGAGGTCCTGAACGGTAACGATGACTTCTTTGCGATGCGCAGCCGGTCGGGTGAACTGCGGTTCTACAACAAGCATGCGGTGGTCCGTGTGGAGTACTCGGCACAGGCAGCCCGTCTTGAGGCCGACTATGCCTCCTGTCTGCTGGCCCGACTCTATCTCATGGATGGCTCTCGCCTGGAGGGCAAGATCCGGGAAGTACTGCCTCCCGGCAATGCCCGTCTGTATGACTACATCAATATCTTTGACCAGCGCTTTGTGCGGCTTTTCCTGTCCGACCAGACCGTAACCCTGGTCAGCAAGGCCTATATCGTACGAGTGGAAGAGCGGCCGGTGGATGACGTGTCCCATGAGTTTTCTGGCTGATTTTCGCGCAGAGCGGATGATTGCCCGATTGCTGCGGGCAAAGGACCTGGACAGCGCCGAGTCATTGCGTCTGCGGAACAAGCTCAAGGCGCTGGGACAGCCTGCGGTGGAGCGGTTGTTGCGCCTGTTGCCGGAGGCGGATGAATCCAGGTTGAAGTCCGTTGAGTGGATGCTGGAAGGCCTGCTGGATCAGTCAACCTTGCCTTTGATTCTGTCCCGTCTGGGGGATGCGGGACAACGTGGGACGGCGCGAATCATGCGTTTGCTCAGCCATGGCCGGGGCTATGACCCTCATCGCCTGGCCGAGGCGTTCAGCGTCCCGGAACTGCCCAAGGCACCGCTGATCCAGATCCTCACCGCCCAGAAGGATCGCCTGGACGGCAGCACCTTGTTACGGATCGCCCACCAGTTGCAGCCGGCGGATCGTAACGCCCTGTTCCAGGTCATCGAGCTGGTGGCCGACTCTGCCATGATCCCCGAACTGATCAACCGCGCTTCGGGTAAGGACCCGGGGGTACGGCAGCAGGTGGTCAGGGTCCTGGGTCGTTTCGATACGCCGGAGGCGCGCAAGACCCTGGAGGCCTGTCTGAAAGATGCCGACAAGGGCGTGCGTCAGGCAGCGATGGCCGCTTTGGTGGGACGGGGTGTCGCCGTGGACCTGGCGTCCCTGTGCGATCTGCTGCGAGACCCTGACATGAACATACAGGAGCAGGCCGTGGACGCCGTCATCCGCCGTCATGACCCTGCCACCATGACCCATCTGCTGCCGATTCTTCGGGATGAGTCCGAATATGTACGTCGGGCCGGAGTGGAGGTGCTCAACAGTATCGGCACGGCCCACGACGTGAAACAGCTGCTGACCTCGGTGAAGGACGAGGATTGGTGGGTCAGGGCCCGGGCCGCCGATGCCCTGGCCCGGATCGGTGGGCCGCGGGTGGTCAAGGCAGTGGTGGAACTGCTGCGGGATGACGATGAGTTCATTCGCCGCTCCGCCGTGGAGATCCTGAATGCGACCCGTGACGAAGGGGCGCTGGAACATCTCATGGTCGCTCTGGATGACTCGGACTGGTGGGTCAGGGAGCGGGCCGTGGATGCCTTGGGTGACCTGGGTCATCAGGCGGCGGTACCGGTATTGATCGATCTGATGGAGCGGGATACCAAAGCGGCGCCCGCTGTCATCCGGGCCCTGGCCAAGCTGAAGGATGACCGCGCCGTGGAGCCGTTGCTGAAGCAGCTGGCCGGGGCCAGTGACGCGGTCCGCGTGGATGCGGTGCAGGCCCTGGGTCAACTGGCGGATTCATCCAATGTGCAGCGCATCCTGCAGGCGATAGAACGGCACGCCTCGGGTACGGAGGGAGAGCTGGAAATCACGGGGCGGGACGTCTCGGCCCGTCTGGGTGCCCGGTTTGCCCTGACCGGGGGCGGGGCTGCGGTGATGGAGCGGACATTGCTCACGGATGATGTCACCTCCATGCTGGGGGATGATACCGGAGGTGGTGTCACCGGGACGGTGCGCAAGATGCCCGGTACGCCAAGGGCGCCGACGCAGGCCGCCCTGGATCTGAACGCCCTGGAGCCCGGTGATATGCTGGGGGATCGGTATCGCTTTGTTCGTCGTGTCGGCAAGGGGGCGTTCGGGACGGTCCTGCTCATGGACGACACCATGATTTCGGAAACCATCATTCTCAAGGTGATGAATCCTCAGCTGGCCGCCGACGAGGAAATGATCAAACGCTTCATCCAGGAACTGCGCCTGTCCCGCAAGATTACCCACGAGAACGTCATTCGCATCCATGATTTTCTGGTGGTCCAGGGGGCGCTGGCCATCTCCATGGAGTATTTTCCTTCCGCCACTCTGGGGGCCATCCTGCAGAAGACAAACCCGCTGCCGGTGGTGCGTGCCCTGCGGTATGCGGAAGATATCGCGGCCGGCATGTCCGCCGCCCATGACGTGGGGGTCATTCATCGGGACCTCAAACCGGGGAATGTGCTCATCAATAGCCGGGACGTCCTCAAGATCGTGGACTTCGGCGTGGCCGCAGTCACCGGGGCGGGGGATACCCGCCTGACTCGGACGGGCATCCTCATCGGCACCCCCAAGTACATGGCACCCGAGCAGGTCCTGGGCAAGCCCGTCTCGGTGCGTTCGGATATCTATGCCCTGGGGGTGTTGCTCTACGAGATGCTGGCGGGGCGTCCGCCTTTCCTGGGGGAAGATCAGGTCTCCATCATGTATCAGCATGTGCAGGGTCAGGCGGTTCCATTGCCCGAGCTGAACCCGGCCATCGATCCGGCCCTGGCCGAGGTGGTGGCCCGGATGATGGCGGTGGACC
Source organism: Ectothiorhodospira lacustris (assembly GCF_022227785.1). Classification (NCBI taxonomy): domain Bacteria; kingdom Pseudomonadati; phylum Pseudomonadota; class Gammaproteobacteria; order Chromatiales; family Ectothiorhodospiraceae; genus Ectothiorhodospira; species Ectothiorhodospira lacustris. Next base: position 2,915 of record NZ_JAJNQM010000072.1, read on the forward strand.
CGGAGGCCCGTTACCAGAGCATGGCCCAGGTGCGCGAGGTGCTGCATGCCCAGAATTGACGCCTTTCTGAAGCTGGCCCGCGAGCAGGGCTGCTCGGATCTCCATCTGGCCGTGGGCCTGCCCCCGCTGCTGCGCATGAACGGCGACATCATGCCCATCCGTTTCCGGGATTTGGCGGCCCGGGAGCTGGAGGCCTACGTCATGGAGATCCTGACTCCGGCGCAGAAACAGCGTTTCGGCGAGGGGGATGATCTGGATTTCTCCTACGTGACCGATGAGGTGGGGCGTTTTCGCGCCAACCTCTACCGCAAGGCGACGGGCATCGGCGCCACCTTTCGCCATATCCCCGCACAGGCCCCGAATCTGGACAGCCTGGGTCTGCCGCCGGTGGTCAAGACACTGATCGAACATCATCAGGGCATGGTCCTGGTCACGGGATCCACCGGCACCGGCAAGTCCACTACGCTGGCGGCCATCATCGACTACATCAATACACACCGGGCGGTGAACATCATCAGTCTGGAAGATCCGGTGGAATTCGTGCACCAAAGCAAGCGCGCCCAGGTGATCCAGCGCGAGGTGGGCAATCACGTCCCCAGTTATGCCCATGGACTGCGCAATGCCCTGCGCGAGGACCCGGATGTGATCCTGGTGGGTGAACTGCGGGACGTGGATTCCATGATCATGGCCATGATCGCGGCGGAGACCGGGCATCTGGTATTGGGCACCATGCATACCACGTCGGCCGTGAAGACCATTGATCGGATTCTGGACAGCCTGCCCCTGGAGCAGCGGGAGCAGGGCAAGACCTTCCTGTCCCAGAACCTGCATGGGGTGATCACCCAGACGCTGGTGAAGTCCGCCGACGGGCGTAGCCGCCGGGCGGTGGTGGAGATCCTGGTGATCAACCGTGCCATCGCCAAGATGATCATGACCGACAAGGTGCACCAGATCCCGACACAGATGCAGACCGGGCGGACTCAGGGCATGCAATCGCTGGATCAGGCGCTGCTGGAGGCGGTCCAGCGCAACGAGATCGATCCTGACGATGCCTACCAGTTCGCGTTGGACAAGAAGAGCCTGCAGCGTTTCGTCACCGACACGAGCCTGCTGCCCAAGATCGATCTGGCGGGGGGCTGAGGCGCATGCATCATGTGGATGACTATCTCAGAAAACTCATGGAGGCGGAGGGGTCCGACCTCCATCTGGTGTCCGGTGATCCGCCGCGGATGCGGGTGCATGGTGATCTGCAAGCCATCGGCACGACGTCTCTGACCCGGCAGGCACTAAACGACTTCATGGCCGAGATCCTGCCTCCCAGCGCCAGGGAGGTCTTCGAGCGGGATGACGGGGTGGATTTCGCCTATGCGGTCGAAGGGCTGGCCCGTTTCCGTGTCAACCTGTTCCGCCACGTGAACGGTCTGGCCGCCGTCTTTCGTGCTATCCCCGTCAAATCCTTCAACTTGTCACAACTGGGCATGCCGCCGGTAATCAACAGCCTGAGCATGCACCGCCATGGGCTGATCCTGGTCACCGGCAAGACCGGGTCGGGGAAGTCCACCACTTTGGCGGCCATCGTCAATGACATCAACGAGCGGCGGCGTGGGCATATCATCACCATTGAGGACCCCATCGAATTCGTCCACGAACGCAAGCGTTGCCTGGTCAGCCAGCGTCAGGTGGGGTTGCACACCAAGGGCTTTGCCGCTGCCCTGCGTTCCGCCCTGCGCGAGGATCCGGATGTGATCCTGGTGGGCGAAATGCGGGATCTGGAAACCATCTCACTGGCGGTCACGGCGGCGGAGACGGGGATCCTGGTGCTGGGGACCTTGCACACCAACGGCGCTGCCGCCACCGTGGATCGTATTATCAACGCCTTCCCCGCCATGAAGCAGGCCCAGATCCGGGCCATGCTGTCCACTTCGCTGCGCGGTGTGATTTCCCAGCAGCTGGTGCGCCGTCAGGATGGTCAGGGGCGCATGGCAGCGGTGGAGATCCTGGTCAATACCCCGGCGGTGGCCAATCTGCTGCGGGAGGGCAAGACCGAACAGCTGGTCGGCACCATGCAGTCCGGTGCCCTGGTGGGCATGCAGACCCTGGATTCTGCCCTGCGCCGTCTGCTGGATGCCGGCCGGATCACAGGTCGGGAGGCCTATCGGCAGGCCATCAGCAAGGCCGAGTTCGAGACCGTGCGAGAACAGGGCTGAGGTCAGGCCGCGTCACTGAAATTGAACCCTTGCCTCCCATCTCGTAAGCTGGTCCGATGACCACGCCCACTCCCCAAGACCTGTGCCTGGACGGCATCCCCCAGGCGGCCCGGCCGGGCCTGCTCAACCTGGCCGAAGACTACCTGTCCGCCTGTCGCGGCCAGGGCTTGAGTCCCGGTCCCTGGCCCGAGGCCCTGGCCGGGGTCTGGTACTACAGCGACTTCGTCGCCCGCACGGCCATCCGCCACCCGGATCGGTTCCTGGCCCTGCTGGATTCCGGTGATCTGGAGCGGGCCTATGCCGATGGGGACATGCGCCGTCGGGTCCGGGACGCCCTGGAAACGGCCGAGGACGAGGCCGGCCTGATGCGTCTTTTACGTCAGGCGCGCAACCGGGAGATGGTGCGCATCGCCTGGCGGGATCTGACCGGGACGGCGACGCTGGACGAAACCCTGCGTGACCTCTCCACCCTGGCGGACCACCTCATCGACGGAGCCCTCGACTGGCTGCACGCGGACATGGTGCGTCGTCACGGCGAGCCCGGGGATGCCGACGGGCAACCCCAGCGCCTGGTGGTGCTGGGCATGGGCAAGCTGGGGGGGCATGAACTCAATTTCTCCTCCGACATCGACCTCATCTTTGCCTATCCTCGGACCGGCGAAACCGACGGCGAACGTTGCCTGGACAACTCGCAGTTCTTCATCCGTCTGGGGCAGCGGCTCATCAAGGTGCTCAACGAAAAGACCCCCGACGGTTTCGTCTACCGGGTGGACATGCGGCTGCGCCCCTTCGGCGACACCGGCCCCCTGGTGATGAGCTTCGATGCCCTGGAGGATTACTACGAGAGCCACGGCCGGGAATGGGAGCGCTATGCCCTGATCAAGGCCCGCGCCGTGGCCGGGGACCGGGACAGCGCGCAACAGCTGTATGCACTGCTGCGTCCCTTCATCTACCGTCGTTATCTGGATTTCGGCGCCTTCGGCTCTTTGCGGGACATGAAGGCCCTGATCAACCGGGAAGCGGCGCGCAAGGGCAAGGATCAGGACATTAAACTGGGGGAGGGCGGTATTCGGGAAGTGGAGTTCGTCGGCCAGGCCTTCCAGCTCATTCGTGCCGGCCGTGATCCCTCCCTGCAGCTGCGAGGCATCCGTCCCGTGCTGGAGCGGCTGGCGGCGCAGGATCTGATGCCGGCCTATGCGGTGCGTCATCTGCTGGAGGCCTACGACTTCCTGCGTCGCACTGAAAACCGTCTGCAGATGGTGGCGGACCAGCAGACCCATCGCCTGCCTCGCGAAGACGGGGACCGCCTGCGCCTGGCCCTGTCCATGGGTTTTGACGACTGGAACAGCTTTGAAAACACCCTGAGCCGCCACATGCGCCGGGTGCACGGGCAGTTTGAACAGGTCTTCGCCGCCCCCCAGCGGGCCGATGAGGACGGCGAGCAGGCCGCCCAGCCCGAGGCCCAGCGGGATCTGGCGGCTCTCTGGCTGGGTTCCCTGGACCGGGATCGGAGCCTGGCCATTCTGGGGGAGCTGGGCCTGTCCGATCCCGAACGGGCCCTGGCCGGCTTGGAGCATCTGCGCGACAGCAGTGCCTGCCGCAGCCTCACTGCCACCGGGCGCGAGCGGCTGGATCGGCTGATGCCCCTGATGGTGGGGTTGCTCACCGGCCTGGGTGCCTCTGATGTGACGTTGGAGCGCTTGCTGCGGTTGGTGCAGACCATCGCCCGGCGCTCCGTGTATCTCTCCCTGCTGGTGGAAAACCCCCTGGCCCTGTCTCAGCTGGCGCGCCTGTGCGAGGCCAGCCCGTGGATCGCCGACCACCTGACCCGCTACCCTTTGCTGCTGGATGAGCTGCTGGATCCCCGCAGCCTCTATGCGCCGCCCGGCCGCCAGGGCCTGATGGACGCCCTCAACGACGAACTGGTTCAGGTTCCCCAGGATGATCTGGAACAGGTCATGGACCGGCTGCGCATGTTCAAGCAGGTACAGGTTCTCAAGGTGGCCGCTGCCGACATCATGGACGTGTTGCCGGTGATGAAGGTCAGCGACCACCTGACCTGGATCGCCGAAGTGGTGCTGGAACGGGTATTGAGTCTGGTGCTGGAACAACTGGTTGCCAGGCACGGCCGTCCCCGTTGCCTCATCGACGGCGCCCCCTACGAGCCGGGCTTTGCCGTGGTGGGCTACGGCAAGCTGGGCGGACTGGAACTGGGTTACGGTTCGGACCTGGACATCGTGTTCCTGCACGACAGCCGGGGCGAGCGGGCCATGACCGACGGTGAGCGCCCCCTGGACAACAGTGAATTCTTTGCCCGGGTCGGGCAGCGGATACTGCACTTCCTGGGGGTCTTCACCGGGGCGGGGCGGCTTTACGAGGTGGATACCCGGTTGCGGCCCAGCGGTGCATCGGGGCTGCTGGTGACCAGCGTGGCGGCCTTCGAGGACTATCAGCGCCACTCCGCCTGGACCTGGGAGCATCAGGCCCTGGTGCGTGCCCGTCCGGTGGCCGGGGATGCCCGCATCGCCGAGGCCTTCCAGGCCATGCGTGCCCGCGTGTTGCAGCAGCCCCGGGACGAAGCCGCCCTTTGCCGGGAGGTGCGGGAAATGCGGGAGAAGATGTGGAAGGAACATGCCACCCGCGATCCCGCGTGGTTTGACCTCAAGAGAGACCCCGGCGGTATCGCGGACATTGAATTTATGGTGCAATATCTGGTTCTGGCCCATGCTGGCCGGCACCCCCAGCTCACGACCTGGCCCGACAACATCCGCATCCTGGAGTCTCTGATCGAGACCGGTCTGATGTCCAGGGATGACGCCCTGTTCCTGATGGACACCTACCGGAGCTTCAGGGACCGGATCCACGAGCTGACCCTGCAGGAACTGCCCGCCAGGGTGCCGGCCTCGGACTGGGCACGGGAACGTGAGCAGGTGCGCGCCTTCTGGCGGCGCCTGATGACATAACAGCGATCATGAAGGGGCGTGTGCGCCGGGTTCCGCGCCGTCCCATGCCTGACCCGGGAACCCCATATCGAAATTCGAGAGGAAACGTTTCATGCCCACCATGGCCGAACGCGATGGTCTGATCTGGTACGACGGCGAGATGGTGCCCTGGCGCGAGGCCAAGACCCATGTACTCACCCATACCCTTCACTACGGCATGGGGGTATTCGAAGGGGTACGCGCCTACCAGACGGAGCGTGGCACGGCCATCTTCCGATTGGAAGAGCACACCCGCCGTCTGTTCCGCTCCGCCCACATCCTGGGCATGTCCATCCCCTACACGCCTGCCGAACTCAACGCCGCCCAGGTGGCTGCGGTGCGTGACAACGGTCTCAAGAGCGCCTACCTGCGGCCCATGTGCTTCTTCGGTGCCGAGGGCATGGGACTGCGCGCCGATAACCTCAAGGTTCACGTTATCGTGGCCGCGTGGGAATGGGGCGCCTACCTGGGTGCGGAAAACATGGAGCGGGGCATCCGGGTCAAGACCTCGTCCTACAACCGCCACCATGTCAACGTGACCATGTGCAAGGCCAAGGCCAACGGCAACTACATGAACTCCATGCTGGCTCTGCAGGAAGCCCTGGCCTGCGGCTGTGACGAGGCCCTGTTGTTGGATACCGAAGGCTATGTGGCCGAGGGTAGCGGCGAGAACTTCTTTTTGGTTACCGACGGCGTGATCTATACGCCGGAGCTCACTTCCGCCCTGGACGGCATCACCCGTCGAACCATCATGACCCTGGCCGAGGAATGCGGTATTCCGGTGCGGGAAAAGCGCATCACCCGTGACGAGGTCTATGCAGCCGACGAGGCCTTTTTCACCGGCACGGCGGCGGAAGTCACGCCCATCCGTCAGCTGGATGGCCGCAGTATCGGCCATGGCGGTCGCGGCCCCATCACCGAGAAGCTGCAGACCCTGTACTTCGACGTGGTCAAGGGCCGTCATCCCAAGCATGAGGGCTGGCTGACCTACGTCTAGGGCTGTTTCGAATCAGTCATTTCCGCGAATTTTGGATCTGTTATTGAGTTTTGGATCTGTCGTTGAGCTTTGGATCCGTCATTCCCGCAAAAGCGGGAATCCAGCAACGGACTGACAACCCTGGGCTCCCGCTTTCGCGGGAGTGACGGCAAGGGGGCGCGGGAGTGACGGCAGGGGGCGCGGGAGTGACGGCAGGAGGCGCAAATATGAAATTAATAAATCAATAACAAAAGGTTCCTTCCGCACCGGCAATCCAGCCTTCATGCTTATCCTCATAAGGAGCCCTTATGCCGAATCCACAGACCGCACTGAACCAGGACGCCTATCAGACGGCCAACACCCAGGTCGCCGTCAGCGTTAGCCACCGTGACCTGCCCCTGCACTGTCCCGCGCCGGGCACCGCCCTGTGGGCGTCCCATCCCCGGGTCTACCTGCCGATCCAGGATGCCCAGGACGGGCGCATCGTGTGCCCCTACTGCAGCACGGTCTATACCCTGGAAGACTGATCGGGTGCGCGGCCGGGGATGAGGAGGGAAAGCCGGACTAAGCCTCCGTGCCAAGGTCTTCCCCTTACCCCAACCCCTCTCCCACAAGGGGAGAGGGGCTTGTTTTATCTCCCTTTTCCACTCGGGGGAGAAGGGTTGGGGATGAGGGGGAAAGCCGGCCGTGACTCAATGCCGGGGCCTTCCATTCCCAAAGAGAAAGAAGCACCCTGTTTACAATCCGTTCAACCAAGGCCAGAGATCCACACCAGCCCATGACCCTTACCCACCTGCAACGCCTGGAAGCGGAAAGCATCCACATCATGCGGGAAGTGGCCGCCGAGGCCGATAACCCGGTGATGCTCTATTCCGTCGGCAAGGACAGCGCCGTGATGCTGCACCTGGCCATGAAGGCTTTTCATCCGTCCGTGCCGCCGTTCCCCCTGTTGCACGTGGACACCCGCTGGAAGTTCCGCGAGATGTACGCCTTCCGCGACCGCATGGTCCGGGAACTGGGGCTGGATCTGCTGGTGCATATCAACCCCGATGGCGTGGAGAAGGACATTAACCCCTTCACCCACGGTTCCGCTATCCACACCGATATCATGAAGACCGAGGCCCTCAAACAGGCCCTGAATCACTACGGTTTCGACGTGGCCTTCGGCGGCGCTCGGCGCGATGAGGAAAAATCCCGGGCCAAGGAGCGGGTGTTCTCCTTCCGTACCGCCCAGCATCGCTGGGACCCGAAGAACCAGCGCCCGGAGTTGTGGAAGCTCTTCAACACCCGCAAACTCCCCGGTGAGTCCATCCGCGTCTTCCCCCTGTCCAACTGGACCGAACTGGATATCTGGCAGTACATCCACCTGGAGAACATCCCCATCGTGCCCCTCTACTATGCGGCCATGCGCCCGGTGGTGGAACGCAACGGCACCCTGATCATGGTGGATGACGACCGCATGCCCCTGAACCCGGGCGAGACCCCCATGCTGCGCAGCGTGCGCTTCCGCACCCTGGGCTGCTATCCCCTCACCGGGGCCGTGGAATCCACCGCCGACACCCTGCCGGCCATCATCCAGGAGATGTTGCTCACCCGCACCTCCGAGCGCCAGGGCCGGGTCATCGACCACGACAGCGCCGCCTCCATGGAAAAAAAGAAGCAGGAGGGTTACTTCTGATGGCTCACGTCTCCGATCTGATTGCCAGCGACATCGAGCAATACCTGCACGTCCACCAGCACAAGGGCCTGCTGCGTTTCATCACCTGCGGCAGCGTGGACGACGGCAAGAGCACCCTCATCGGGCGCCTGCTGTATGAATCCCATATGCTGTTCGAGGACCACATGACCGCCCTGCAGGCCGACTCCCGCCGCTGGGGCACCCAGGGAGAAGAGATTGACTTCGCCTTGCTGGTGGATGGGCTGGCGGCCGAGCGGGAGCAGGGCATCACCATCGACGTGGCCTACCGTTTCTTCTCCACCGAGCGGCGCAAGTTCATCGTCGCCGACACCCCGGGGCACGAACAGTACACCCGCAACATGGTCACCGGTGCCTCCACCGCCGATGCCGCCATCCTGATGGTGGACGCCCGCAAGGGCATTCTCACCCAGACCCGGCGCCACAGCTATCTGGTGTCCCTGCTGGGGATCCGCGCCATCGTGGTGGCCGTCAACAAGATGGACCTGGTGGACTATTCCGAGCAGGTCTATCGCCGCATCCGCGATGATTACGAGGCCTTCGCCCGACAGATCGGCGTGGAGGCAGTGACCTTCATCCCGGTCTCCGCCTTCAAGGGCGACAACATCGTCAGCCCCAGCCCTCACATGGACTGGTATCGTGGCCCCACCCTCATGGGCTATCTGGAGACGGTGGAGATCGACGAGGACCGCATGCAGGCGGCGCCTTTTCGCCTGCCGGTACAGTGGGTCAACCGTCCCAACCTGGATTTTCGCGGCTATGCCGGCACCCTGGCCGGCGGTGTGGTGCGTCCCGGTGACCGCATCCGGGTCCAGCCCTCGGGGAAGGAGAGCACCGTGGCCCGCATCGTCACCCGGGACGGCGACCTGGAGCAGGCGGTGGCCGGTCAGTCCGTGACCCTCACCCTTGCCGACGAGATCGACATTTCCCGGGGTGACATGATCTCCGCCGCCCGGGAACCGGCGGGCACGGCCGACCAGTTCGAGACCACCCTGATCTGGATGCACGACGAGCCCCTGCTGCCGGGCCGCCAGTACCTGCTCAAACTGGGCGCCCGCACTGTGACCGCCTCCGTCACCGCCATCAAGTATCAGGTGAACGTGAACACCCTGGAACACACGGCGGCGAAGAAACTGGAACTCAACGCCATCGGGGTCTGCAACATCAGCCTGGACCGGCCGGTGGCCTTCGACCCGTACACGGACAACCGGGACACCGGCGGCTTCATCCTGATCGATCGTCTGAGCAACAACACCGTGGCGGCGGGCCTGATCCACTTTGCCCTGCGCCGTTCCCAGAACATCCATCTGCAGCCGGTGGATATCAATCAGGAGGCCCATGCCCGGCTCAAGGGCCAGCGGCCCTGCGTGCTCTGGTTCACCGGCCTGTCGGGGGCGGGCAAGTCCACCATCGCCAACCTGGTGGAAAAGAAGCTGCACGCGGAAGGGCGCCACACCTATCTGCTGGACGGGGACAACGTGCGCCACGGCCTGAACAAGGACCTGGGCTTTACCGATGCGGACCGGGTGGAGAACATCCGCCGGGTGGGTGAGGTGGCCCGTCTGATGGTGGACGCGGGCCTGATCGTACTCACCGCCTTCATCTCGCCCTTCCGGTCCGAACGGCAGATGGCGAGGGAACTGCTCAATGAGGGTGAGTTCCTGGAAATCTTCGTGGATACTCCCCTGGAAGCGGCGGAGGCCCGGGACCCCAAGGGGCTTTATCGCAAGGCCCGGCGGGGTGAACTGAAGAATTTCACCGGCATCGATTCGCCCTACGAGGCCCCCGAAGCACCGGAGGTCCATGTGGATACCACCCGCATGACCCCGGAAGACGCGGCGGAACTGATCGTGGAGCATATTCGCAACGCGGGCTATCTGGCGCCGTGAAGTCCGGTTTCCCTCCTGCCTTCCCGTGGAGAAGCGGTCTGTTTCACCCTTCTCCCACGGCGAGGCGGAGGGCTGTTGAGCCGTCTGGATACCATCATGTCCGCGTCACCCGTAGACCGCCTTTCCCATCTCTTTGAAAAACGGCGCCTGTGGGTCTTTACCGCCCTGTTCGCCCTCTTCACCTTGGCCGGGGCCGGGCTGGTCTACCTCCACTTCGACGACACACCCGTACAGTTGGATCCCCGGCTGTTTTCCCCGCGGACCCTGGCCTTTTGCGCACTTCTGCTGTTGCTCTACTTTGTGGCCGATGGCCTGCGGCTCTATTTCACCGTCCGCGCCCTGGGCTACCGGCCGGGGCTGGGGTGCATGACCCGCCTGGTGTTCGTGAACCTCTTTGTCTCCAACATCACGCCTCTGGCCACGGGCGGGGGCTTTGTCCAGGTGTTGTACCTGCAGCAGGCGGGCATGCCCCTGGGCACCGCCACCGCCGCCACCACCATCCGCACCACCCTGGCCATGGTGATGATCTTTGCAGCGGTTCCTCTGGTCCTGATGGCCGTCCCCGCGGTGGCCGACAAGGTGGCCTGGAGTGCTTCGCTGGCCCTCTCTCTGGGAGTGTTCATCGCCCTCTACCTGGGTTTCCTGTGGGTTTGCATTTTCCATACCGGACTGCTGGTTCGTCCCCTGGATGCCCTGCTGGGTCTGCTGGCGGCCAATGGTCTCATCCAGCCGGCCAGGCAACGGCGCCGGCACTACCGGATGCGCCGTGAACTGATCCGTCTGCGTCATGGTTTCCGGGGTTTCCTGGCGGGGGGGCACCGTTTCCCGATGCTGGCGGTGCTCAGCACCCTGGCCTTCCTGGTGGTGCTGTTTTCTTTTCCCGCCATCCTGCTCCATGGTCTGGGTTACGAAGTGGGCTATCTGCAAGTGCTGGCCATCCAGGTGGTGACCACGTTCATCAGCTACTTCGCCCCCACGCCGGGGGCGTCGGGGATCGCCGAAGGCAGTTTCGGGCACTTCTTCTCCGGACTGGTGACGGGGGGGCACCTGCTGCTGGTGGTCCTGGCCTGGCGCTTTCTCACCATCTATCTGGGCATGGTCGTCGGGTTGATCATCCTTCACCGGGATCTGTTGCATTTGTTTCGCAAGGACTTCCAGCCCCGTGCACCCACGTAAGCGCAGCCTTCGCATCGTCTTTTTCATTGTCCTGTGCCTGCTCATCTTGCTGGTGGGCTACAAGCTCTACCTGAGCTTTTTCAAGGCCGGTTTCGAGGCCCTGCACGTGGAGCAACTGGAACGTATCGAAACCACCTTGGCAGGTCGGGAGTCCTTCAGCTTCGCTGTGGTGGGGAACATCAACAACTCCATCGGCCTGTTCGAGCGCCGCATGATCCCCGTGCTCAACCGTTCCGATCTGCAGTTCATGATCTCGGCGGGCAATGCGGTCAGCGGCGGCGGGGAAGATAACTACCAGGCCATTTACGGCACCCTGGGACGGCTGCAGATCCCCTATCTGCTCACCTTCGGTGAGACCGAACACAGCGAGTTCGGCAGTTTCCGCTTCTACGACTACTTCGGCCCCTACTTCTTCTCTTTTTCCGTGGGCGAGGCCGGTTTCATCTTCCTGGACGTGACCGGCAAGACTCCCCATGCCTGGCAGCGGCGCTGGCTGGAAGGGGAACTGGAGAGCCTGTCACGGAATGCCCGGCACCTGTTCGTCTTCCTGGGTGAGCCCATTTTGCCCGAGCAGATCATGCACGACCCCGACGCCTTCCGTCTCTCCGAACAGCCGGCGTTCAGGTCGGACCTGTTGCGCCTGTTCGAGCACTACGGGGTGGATGCGGTGTTTTCGGCTTCGCTGCCCATCTATGACCGCCGGTTCCGTGATGGCTCCCAGTTCGTGGTGACCGGGGGCGGTGGCGGCCTGCTGTCCGGCGACGAAGGCAGCTATCACCACTTCGTGCGGGTGGATGTGGGTCCCGAAGGGGTGGGCATCAGGGCGGTCCCGGTGGACCCGGTGCAGAACCGGGTCCTGCGCCTGCTGGAAAACCTCTGGTTTATCGTCTATTCCCTCTTCTACGTAGGCTATGTCAATTTCCTGCTGCTGGTGTGCGTGGTGATCCTGGTGGCGATCCGGCTCTACCGGGCCATCTTCGTGGAGAAGAACTACTACCGGGATTTCGAGTTGGACGACGTGCCGCCGTCCAGCCGTCCCCTGCGGGTGATGATGTTCACCAACAACTATCTGCCCTTCATCGGCGGGGTGCCCATCTCCATTCAGCGACTGGTGGACGGCCTGACCCGGGGCGGTGCCCAGGTGCGTGTGGTGGCTCCCTGCTACGGGGAGGGGCGAGAGACGGACCCTCGCGTGCTGCGGGTGTCGACGTGGCTGGCCTGGGGGGAGGGCGGGTCGTTCCGGCTGGCCAATCCCCTGTCTCTCCGCCTGTTCCGTGAGGCGAGGGCCTTCAGGCCGGACATCATCCATGTTCATCATCCCTTCTGGCTGGGATCCCTGGGCCTGTGGCTGGGACGCAGGCTGAAGGTGCCCGTGGTCTACACCTACCATACCCGCCTGGAGCATTTCGCCCACTATGTGCCGGTGCCGGGGTTGCTGTTCAGGAACCTCATTTCCCACTATCTGGTGGAACGGTTCGGCAGCAAGTGCGACGGCGTGATCGTGCCCACCCTGTCCACGGAAGAATATCTGCACGTGATCGGGGTGCGTTCACAGATTCTGGTGAAGCCCACCGGCGTGGACGTGAAGGCCTTGCAGACGGTGGACAAAGACCGGGTGGACCGGCTGCGCCGCCGCCATGCCCCGGCGGATGAATTGTTGCTGGTGACCGTGTCCCGCCTGAGCAAGGAGAAGAACATCGATTTCCTGCTCCAGGGGGTGGCCTGGGTGCGCCGCCATACGGCGGTGGCCTTTAGCCTCCTGATCATCGGTGAAGGACCCGAGCGGGGCCATCTGGAGCAGCGCTGCCGGGAACTGGCCCTGTCGGGCACCGTGACCTTGGTGGGGGCCGTGCCCCCCGACGCGGTGACCGATTACTACCATCTGGCCGACGTCTTCGTCTTTGCCTCCCAGGCGGAGACCCAGGGCATGGTGATCCTGGAGGCCATGGCCGCCGGTCTGCCGGTGGTGGCGGTGCGCTCCAGCGGGATCGACGACGTGGTGCAGAACGACATCAACGGCTATAAGACCGGAGAGCATCCCGCCGAGTGGGGCGAGCGACTGCAGACGGTGTTGGAGGATGCGGTGCTGCGGGCCCGGCTATCGGCCCAGGCCCGTCGGTTTGCCCGCCAGTACGACATGGGCCGCATCAGTGAGGACGTTGCCCTGTTCTATCGGCGCCTGATCATGCTGGCGGAGCGCCGGCGCAATGCGGCCTGAGGGGGAGGAGGGAATGCTTTATTCAGCCATCGAACCGGTAGCCGAACATCTCGATATCCTCCCGGTAGTGCTCGGCCACCATCCGGGCCGTCTCGTCGGTGTAGTAGCGACGGAAGTCGTCCCGCCCCTCCGCCTTGCGTCGGTGGGGCAGGGCGACCCGGGGGATGCCGATGCGGTCGCAGATGGTGTCGAAATCCTCCTGCAGGGACTCGTAATGGCCGATGAAGTCCACGATCCGGTTACCCCGCAGATCCACCACATAATCCCGCTGCAGTTCCCGTGACGTATCCAGCAGGTAGTTCCAGGGTCGTTCCGGGTCGAACTTCAGCCTGACGAACTGCTCGAAGGTCTCCACCCCTTCCAGGACATGGGGCCGTTCCTTGCGGATATGAAAGAACGAGCTTACCTGCAGGTCCCAGGGATTGCGCACGAACACGAACTTGAACAGCCCGTCATAGAGTTCCGCCGGCAGCATCTCCCGGGCGGCGATGGCCTTGGCATGGCGGGGAAACTTGGTGCCGATGCGATGCCCGGACACCTGGTCCAGCTTGTTGGCGAGGAACATGGGCACGCCCCAGGGACCCTGGTAGCGGTATTTCGACAGGGCCGCCCGCACGCTGGTGCCGCCCGTCTTGGCGATGTGGACGAACAGGAAGTTGTGTTTCAGGGACAGGAGCATGGGGAATGAAAGTCCGGGTTTGTGTCTGAAATTATGAAAAAGTCTGTTGCCATTCGGTCAAGGCGCCTCCAGCCCCATGACCGCCAGATAGCGCTCGGCACTCACCTGTGCCCGATATTCCGCCACTGCCGCCCGCATCTCATCGGCCGGCAACGGCGCTTCCAGCATCCTGACCATGGCATCCTCCAGGGCGGCCACATCCGCCACCGGCACCAACGGCCCGTATCGCCCGTCCCGCAGGATCTCCCGCGGTCCGCTGCGACAATCCGTGGACACCACCGGCAGCCCCAGTGCCATGGCCTCGGTGAGGGCGTTGGGAGAACCTTCCCAGGCCGACGACAGTACGAACAGGCGCGCTCGACTCAGCCAGGCATAGGGGTTGGCGGCAAAACCGGGCATCATTACCCGATCCGCCACACCCAGTGAACGGCTCAGGGCCGTCAGGGCTTCCCGATCCCCGCCTTCCCCCAGGATGATCAGGCGCGCCGTCCGACGCGCCTGCATCCCGGCAAAGGCCCGCAGCAGGGTGGGAAAGTCTTTTTGCCGGGTGAGTCGCCCCATGCCGATGATCACCGGATCACCCCCATCCTCCAGCCAGGGATGAGGGGCGGGCTCGGCGGCCAGGGTTTCCAGGTCGGGGGTGATCACCGGATTGCGCACCACATGCACCTTCTCTTCGGGCAGGCCGGTAATCCCGCGCACATCATCGGCCACACCCCGGGACACCGCAATGATGCCGTCCGCCAGGGGATAGAGCCGACGCATGGGGCGGTAACGCATCCATTTTCTCAATCCCGAACGCCCCTCCAGTGCCTCCGACAGGGTGGTACCCAGGCGGATAAAGACGCGAGTGTCCACGCCGGCCAGCCGTCGGGCCTTGAGCGCCGCCCGACCGGCCCGATCCTTGGCGGCCAACAGCAGGGCCGGGCGGTGTTCCCGCAGGTAGCGGGCCAGGGGGGCGATGCTCAGGGCGCTGTGGCGGGTGCCCAGGCGGATGATGTTGACGTTGGATGGAAGTTCAGCTAGGTGGCGACTTTCTTCTCTTATCAGCAAAAGATCGATGGCGAATTTTTTGTCACTTATTGCGCGTATTAAGTTCAACACCATTCGTTCTACGCCACCTTCTCCCGAAAGTGAAATCAAGATGGCTAGATGGGCTGTTTTGGGCATTGAAATTTTACCGGCTGGGTCTTGAGTGAAATTTTCATGACATGAGAGTTAGGCTTCATATCCAATCCATGGGGTCCGAATCCATGGCTGGGTTAGCTCCATCGTTTTCAATAAATATGTGATGCCAAATTGCAAATTGAAGCAAAGAAAATACTTCTCTGGTTGCGTTTTTACGTTTTTTTTGTGAGTGTATTAGCCGCTTGACTTCTTCAGGTGAAAACCATTCCTGAATGCCTGGATTTTTAGGTAGTAAGATTTCCAG
The DNA here is from genome assembly GCF_022227785.1 of Ectothiorhodospira lacustris. NCBI lineage: Bacteria > Pseudomonadati > Pseudomonadota > Gammaproteobacteria > Chromatiales > Ectothiorhodospiraceae > Ectothiorhodospira > Ectothiorhodospira lacustris. The sequence goes on from NZ_JAJNQM010000072.1 coordinate 18,169, forward strand.
TCGATCCAGCAAAGTATTGTTGAGCCATTCCGAAACAGGTACATGAAAGCCACGTTTTTTTTCGTAAAGGTGATCATTTGGTATGTATCTTTCAGCCCACTTTTTAAGGAGGACCTTACCTGTTGCTTTGCTGCATTTTAAATTATCGGGGAGTGATAATCCAAATTCAACTATGCGATGATCGAGAAAGGGTGTTCGGCCTTCTATTGATGAAGCCATGAGTATACGGTCCGCCTTGACAAGAAGGTTGTCAGG
>NZ_JAJNQM010000073.1:0-18190 GCF_022227785.1 Ectothiorhodospira lacustris
GGGCCACGCCCAGGATGAACAGGATGACACCCAGGATCTTCAGGGCCGGATGCATCGGCTCAGACATTCACCTACCCCGGAGAATTTCAGCGGAGCTGATTCAGGAGATCCCGAGCCTCCTGCTTCTGCAGGGCATCGCCTTCTGCCAGGACTTCTTCCAGGGTGGCGCGGGCGCCTTCTGCATCCCCCATGTCGATATAGGCACGGGCCAGATCCAGCTTGGTGCTGACTTCGTCGCCGAGACCGAAGGCATCTTCCAGGCCCTCGGTATCATCCTCAAGGTTTCTCAGATCCTCCTCCGTAAAGGAGTCATCCAGAAGGCCCATGGTGTCGTCCGCGTCCGCTTCACCGTACCTGCCGCCGGCCGTGTCTTCAGGCTCCGGGGGTATCCGGGCGGTTGCATCATCATCCGCCCAGTCCAGATCCTTGAAATCAATCTCGACCGTCGCGTCATTACCCGAAGCCGGTGATTGCGTGCCGCGACCTGCCTCGCGGGAGGGCGCCTGCTCATCCAAGCCGAGATTGACCGTCTCGTCTTCCTGATTCACCGTCGCCGGGCCGGGCATCGAGGTATCCGATTCCAGGTCGTCAATCTCGAAATCCAGATCCCCCAGGGCGAACTGCAGGGTTTCGTCCTCATCCTTCACCCTTGCTGCATCCTGGGCCGGCTTGGCCGTCGGGGCATCATCAGGTCCGGTATTCTGCAATCGGGTCGGTGCTTCTTCGTCGCCGGACAGCAGCGACGTGGGCGCATCGTCATCGCCATCGGACCGGCCCGTCATTTGGGTATCCATGTCATCGTGGATGTCGAAATCCACCTCCCCCAGGGATACCTCAAGATCCTGTGCATCCAGGATCAGATCGCTGTCATCCGCCCTCGCCGGAGGCGACAGGGACGAGGTTCTCTGCCCGGCCTGATAGAGGCTGTTCCCCGGACTCAGTTCCTGTCCCATGGTCACCAGGCGGTCCCACAGGGCGGAAGTACGGTCCCCCTTCTGCTCGAACATCCGTGCCGCCGTCTCATCAAACGCGGCTTGGTTGCCGGTGGCAAAGTAGGTTTCCGCCAGTTTGAACTGGTAGTCGGGGCGGTCGGGCGCGCGGCCCAGTGCTTCCTTCAGCAGGTCCTCGGCCTGCTGGTACAGGCCGTAGGCCAGATACACATCGGCTTCGGCGATGGTGTCGTCATTGACCACTTCATCCCAGCTGCCTGCTTCAGGAGGCGCGCCATCGGCGGCGGCAGGGGACGCAGGGACTGCCGGCAACTGGGTTTCCACGGTATCCATCATGGCCGTGGAGGTCAGATCGACCGGGGCCTTTTCCGCGGTCACCGTCGCCTCGGATGAGGCGGGCCTGGCCGCGGCCAGACCGGCACCCGCAACCCCGGTGGCCAGGGTGGTGGCACCGGATCCGGAAGATACCGCATCCTGCCCCCGGTAGTGGGGCTCAGGCGCGATGCTCGGCTCCCCGGCCGCATCAGCCTGACCGCGCAAACGCCGCAGCGCCAACAGGATCAGGGCGAGGATAAGCAGGATGCCGAAGCCTCCTCCGATCAGCAGGGAAGGACTACGCAACACTTCGGCCAGGAAGCCGGCGGCCTGAGGCTGAGGCGCCGGTGCAGTGACGGGAGGCTGCGGGGCCGGGGTGTGATCGGGGCCGGAATCGGAGCTGCCGATACGGGGTCATCCGTCACTATCGGCGGTAACGGCCGGGGGGTCATGGGTGCCGTGGGCGACACCGGCACCGGCAAGGCATCCAGGTCCTCGCCCTGGGCAACGGCCAGCTGTCGCTGAAGTTGCGCCAGTTGCTGGTTATTCAGTGCCAGCAGGCGCCCCTGCCGCTCCAGCAGGTCTTCCAGTTCGCGAATGCGCTCTCGCAATTCGAGACCTTCCTGGCGCCGGGTTTCACTGGTCTCCCGCAACAGGGCCAGATCCTGTTCCAGCCGCGCCGTTCCGTCGACAGACCGGGCATCGGACTCGGCCACGATCTCCAGACGTCCATCATCCGTCTCCCGCGGCGCCGGATCCGGTTGGGACACGGCGGGGGGGGCAGGCGGTATATCCGGCGTGGCCGGAAGCTGGGGTCTGGGGGCCTCTTCGGCGGCCCTGGCCCGATACTCCCGCCACAGACGATGCTGGCCGGCCACTTCACGGCGGGCCTCGGCCGCACTCAGGGCCATGACCTCGTCACGCTCGGGCACCCGGAGCACGCTGCCGCTGCGAACATTGTTGATGTTGTTGTCGGTGAACGCCTCGGGATTGGCACGCAACAGGGCCATCATCATCTGTTCGACCGAGATTCCGGCATCGGGACGCAGCCGCGTGCCCAGATCCCACATGGTATCCCCTGCCCTGACCCGGTAAGTGGAGGGAGCGGCCACGGTATCCGGGCGCGGGGTGGTGGGAGGTGCGGACGGGCGCCGATCGACGGGGGCGGCCAGGGTCGGTGCCGGTGGTGGTGCCCGCTCGAACATGGTGGGCGGGTCAAGAAGTACCGTGTACTCACGCACCAGCCGGCCACTGGGCCAGCTGGCTTCAATCAGGAAATTCAGGAAGGGTTCGCGGATGGGGTTGCGGGAGGTGACACGGACCACGTGCCGCCCATCCGCCGTGGTGACCGGCTCGAACTGCAGATCGGAGAGCAGGTGGGAGCGATCGATGCCGAGCCGCTGAAAGAGGGCATCGGGCGCCAGCCTGACCACCAGATCTTCCATCTCCCCAGGGCGCACGGACAGGAGATGGATCTCCGCCCGCAGAGGCTGATTCAGTGCCGAACGGGTCTCGATCTCCCCCAGGCCAAGGGCAAGAGTCGCCCCCGGCGCCATGAGTGCCCACAAGGCGGTTCCCAAAGCCAGTCTGCGCACAGCATGTCCCCTTTCTGAAACGATCCGGCCAAGCCCCCTGCCGATGTGATGCCCCCGTGTCCGAGCCGACGGTGATGTATCGCCGGCCCGGCGCAGAGACAGCTCCGGACCTTTGCTTACAGGAAATCTTTTATCAAAACTTCCGCTATTTGGATACTGTTCAGGGCCGCACCCTTGCGGACGTTGTCCGCCACCACCCACAGGTTCAGACCGCGGGGATGGGAGACATCCTCCCGGATACGTCCCACGAAGACCGGATCCTGAGCGGCGCTTTCGGTGACCGCCGTGGGATACCCGCCGTCACGGCGCTCGTCCATGACCACCACGCCGGGCGCCCTGGACAGCAGTTCGCGGGCCTGTTCGGCGGTAAGCTTCTCGCGAGTCTCGATGTGCACCGCCTCGGAATGACCGTAGAACACGGGCACCCGCACCGCAGTGGGGTTCACCTGAATCCGGTCGTCTTCCATGATCTTGCGGGTCTCCCAGACCATCTTCATTTCTTCCTTGGTGTAGCCGTTATCCATGAAGACGTCGATGTGGGGCAGGACGTTGAAGGCGATCTGCTTGGGATAGACCTTGCATTCCACCGGCTTGCCGTTGAGCAATTGGGCGGTCTGGGCGGCCAGTTCCTCGATCGCCTCCTTGCCGGTACCGGAGACGGCCTGATAAGTGGCCACGTTGATGCGCTCGATGCCGGCGGCATCGTGCAGGGGCTTGAGGGCCACCAGCATCTGGATGGTGGAGCAGTTGGGGTTGGCGATGATGCCGCGGTTTTTATAACCGGCCACCGCATGGGGGTTGACCTCCGGCACCACCAGCGGGATGTCGTCGTCATAGCGAAACTGAGAGGTGTTGTCGATCACCACGCAGCCGGCCGCCGCGGCCTTGGGCGCATATTCCTTGGACACGGAGGCGCCGGGCGAAAACAGTCCGATCTGCACCTTGGAGAAATCGAAGGTGGCCAGGTCTTCCACCACCAGCTGCCTGTTGCCGAAGGCCACCCGGCTGCCGGCGGAACGGCTGCTGGCCACGGCATGGACATTGCCTACCGGAAACTTGCGTTCCGCCAGGATGGACAACATGGTCTCACCCACCGCGCCGGTGGCGCCGACGACGGCCACATCATAGGTTTTGCTCATCGCTTCGTAATTCCTTGGATACGGTGTCTTTCGTTCAAACTGGTGTGTATCAGTCTAACAGGTGCGCCGGTATCCGCACGAAAATCCCGGATACCAGCCATCGCCTACCTTGCCCGTCAGTCCGCCAACGCGGCCACCACGGCCTCGCCCATCTCGCGGGTCCCCACCTTGCGGCAGCCCTCGGTCCAGATGTCGGCAGTGCGCAACCCCTGATCCAGCACCCGTCCCACCGCCGCTTCCACACGGGCGGCCTGGACCTCTTCGTTCAGGGTGTAGCGCAGCATCATGGCCACCGACAGCAGGGTAGCCAGCGGATTGGCCACGCCCTGACCGGCGATGTCCGGGGCGGAACCGTGAATGGGTTCGTACATGCCCTTGCCTTCGGCGTCCAGGGAGGCGGAAGGCAGCATGCCGATGGAGCCGGTGAGCATGGCGGCGGCATCGGAGAGGATGTCACCGAACATGTTTTCCGTCACGATCACGTCAAACTGCTTGGGTGCCCGCACCAGCTGCATGGCGGCGTTGTCCACGTACATGTGGGACAGGGCCACCTCCGGATAGTCCCTGGCCACCCGTTCGGCCACCTCGCGCCAGAGCTGGGAGACCTCCAGTACGTTGGCCTTGTCCACCGAGCACAGGCGACGATCGCGCTTCATGGCGATCTCGAAGCCACTGCGCACGATGCGTTCGATTTCCGGCTCGGAATAGATGATGGTGTTGAACCCTTCCCGCACCCCGTCCTCGCGGGCCTGGATACCACGGGGCTTGCCGAAGTAGGCACCACCGGTCAGCTCGCGCAGGATCATGATGTCCAGACCGCCGACGATCTCCGGCTTCAGGGCCGAGGCGGAGGCCAGCTGGGGATAGAGGATGGCCGGGCGCAGGTTGGAGAACAGGGCCAGCTCGGCGCGGATGGCCAGCAGCCCCCGTTCGGGGCGCAGTTCCCAGGCCAGCTGGTCATAGCGGGGTCCGCCCACGGCGCCCAGCAGGATCGCGTCGGCGGCCCGGGCCAGGGCCAGGGTCTCGTCGGGCAGCGGCTTGCCGGCGGCATCGTAGCCGGCGCCGCCGATGGGGGCCTCTTCCAACGCCACGGCCAGGCCGAAACGGTCCTTGAGGGCGTTCAGGAGGCGGGTAGCCTCAGCGACGATTTCCGGGCCGATGCCGTCACCGGGCAGGATGAGGATTTTCTGGGTCATGGATGTCGATTCTCTGCGATGAATGGAATTGAAAAGCCCTTTCTCCGGCTCTCCCCCTCACCCCAACCCCTCTCCCACGAGGGGAAAGAGGCTGCACATGCCGCTCACCTCCCATGCGGGGAAAGAGGCTGCCCATGCCCCCACCTCACCATGTGGAGAGAGGGGCTGCACATTACCCCCCTTCTCCCCTTGGGGGAGAAGGGCCGGGGATGAGGGGAAAAGGCTCAGAACAGCCAAGGCGCCTCGGTCCGACGCCGAGCCTCGTAGGCCCGGATATCCTCCCCGTGCTGCAGGGTCAGACCGATGTCATCCAGGCCATTGAGCAGGCAGTGACGCCGGAAGGGGTCCACCTGGAACGGGAAGGACTCCCCGGACGGGGTTACCACGGTCTGGGCATGAAGGTCCACGGTCAGCGTGTAGCCCGGCGTCGCCTCGGCCTCGCGGAACAACTGATCGACAATGGCCTCGTCCAGGATCAGGGGCAACAGTCCGTTCTTGAAACTGTTGTTGAAGAAGATGTCCGCAAAGCTCGGCGCGATGACCACGCGAAAACCATAGTTGGTCAGGGCCCACACCGCGTGTTCGCGAGAGGAGCCGCAGCCGAAGTTCTTGCGCGCCAGCAGGATCTGCGCCCCCTCATAGCGGGACTGGTTGAGGACGAAATCGGGGTTGATCTTGCGCCGGCCGTGATCCATGCCCGGTTCGCCCGGATCCAGGTAGCGCCAGTCGTCAAACAGATTGGGACCGAAACCGGTCCGTTTCACGGACTTCAGATACTGCTTGGGAATGATGGCGTCCGTATCCACGTTGGAACGATCCAATGGACAGACCAGGGCGTTGAGTGTCTCGAATTTTTCCATCGCTGCGGTACCTTTTATCAGTTGAGCTCACGCACGTCCGCGAACCGGCCCGTCACCGCCGCCGCGGCGGCCATGGCCGGACTCACCAGATGGGTGCGGCCACCCAACCCCTGACGACTCTCGAAATTGCGGTTGGAAGTGGAGGCGCAGCGCTCGCCGGGCTCAAGCCGGTCCGCATTCATGGCCAGGCACATGGAGCAGCCCGGCTCCCGCCACTCAAACCCGGCATCCAGGAAGATGCGGTCCAGACCTTCCGCCTCGGCCTGCTGCTTTACCAGCCCGGAACCGGGCACCACCATGGCCAGCTTCACGTTCCCGGCCACGCGACGACCCTTGACCACCTCGGCGGCGGCGCGGATATCCTCCAGGCGTGCATTGGTGCAGGAACCGATGAAGATCTTGTCCACGGTGACGTCGGTGATGGGCGTGCCGGCGGTCAGCCCCATGTATTCCAGGGCCCGGCGCATGCCGTTGGCCTTCACCTCGTCAGTCACCTCGTCCGGGTTGGGGACCTTGCCGGAGACCGGCAACACCATTTCGGGCGAGGTGCCCCAGGTGACCTGGGGTTCGATGCGGGCGGCATCGATGTGAACCACCCGGTCGAACCGGGCATCGGGATCGGAACGCAGTTCGCGCCAGGCCTCCACCGCTTGGTGCCAGTACGCCCCCTTGGGCGCAAAGGGCCGACCCTTCACGTAATCGATGGTGGTATCGTCCACCGCCACCATGCCGGCACGGGCACCGGCCTCGATGGCCATGTTGCAGACGGTCATGCGTCCTTCCATGGACAGGGCGCGAATCGCATCACCGCCGAACTCGATGGCGTAGCCGGTACCACCGGCGGTACCGATCTCGCCGATGATGGCCAGCACGATGTCCTTGGCGGTGACCCCGGGACCCACCTGCCCGTCCACGCAGATGAGCATGCTCTTCATCTTCTTCTGCAACAGGCACTGGGTGGCCAGCACATGCTCCACCTCGGAGGTGCCGATGCCCATGGACAGGGCACCAAAGGCCCCGTGGGTAGAGGTATGAGAATCACCGCAAACCACCGTCATGCCCGGCAGGGTCGCCCCCTGCTCCGGCCCGATCACGTGGACGATGCCCTGACGGATGTCCCCCATGGGGAAGAAGGTGAGCCCGAAATGCCGCACGTTCTGCTGCAGGGTCTCCACCTGGGTACGGGAGACCGGGTCTGCGATGCCCTGATCCCGATCACGGGTGGGCACGTTATGGTCGGGGACCGCCACCACGGAATGGCTGCGCCAGAGCTTGCGAGCGGTCAGCCGCAGGCCTTCGAAGGCCTGGGGTGAGGTCACCTCGTGGACCAGGTGACGGTCGATATACAAAAGTGCCGTGCCGTCCTCTTCGGTACGGACCACGTGGGCATCCCAGAGCTTGTCGTAAAGGGTCTTTGCAGTCATCACGCTTACCTCGGTGTACGCTGGGAATGAGGATAGGCGCATCCGTTTGATAACACAAATTCATGTTATTCATGAATAAGATTCCCACAAAGAATGAGTGCTCCGATCCAGGGCCACCCCTCATCCCCGGCCCTTCTCCCACGGCGGGAGAAGAGAGAAGACCAGTGTCGTCCACTCTGCCATGATGTTCCCCCATGCTCATCGATAATCTGAAAGCCTTCACCGCCGTTGCTTCTTCCGGCTCATTTTCCCGGGCCGCGGAGGTGCTGCACCTGACCCAGCCGGCGGTGAGCAAGCGGGTGGCCGCCCTGGAAGAAGAGCTGGGACGCCGGCTGTTCGATCGCATCGGGCGCCAGGTCGGCCTGACCGAGGCGGGCCGGGTACTGCTGCCCCAGGCCCGGCGCATCCTGCTGGACCTGGAAGAGACACGTCGGCTCCTGGACAGTCTGTCGGACCGGGTGGAGGGTCCGCTGGTGCTGGCCACCTCCCACCACGTCGGCCTGCGGCGCTTGCCGCCGGTACTCAAGGCCTTCGCCCGACAATATCCCGCCGTGGAACTGGATATCCGGTTCATGGATTCCGAGGATGCCTGCCGGTATGCGGAGCAGGGTCTGGTGGATCTGGCGGTGGTGACGCTGCCGGAACACCCCTCTCCCCTGCTGAGCTGCCGGTCGGTGTGGGATGACCCGTTGGTGCCCATGGTCGCGCCGGATCATGATCTGGCCCGGGGGGTCGTCACCGCACAACGGCTCAATACCCATGTCGCCATTCTGCCCCCCGCGGGCACCTTCACCCGGGGGTTGGTGGAACGGGCGTTTTTGCCCCTGGGCATCGCGCCGACCCGGATCCTGGAGACCAATTACCTGGAAACCATTCAGATGATGGTCGGCATCGGGCTGGGCTGGGGGGTATTGCCCCTGTCCATGGGGGAATCCCTGCAACGGCCGGCGCTGGAGGGTTTGACCATGGAGCGGTCACTGGGCTGGGTCACCCACCGGGAACGCACCCGCTCCAATGCCGCCACCGCCCTGATCCGGCTGCTGGAGGCCCAGCGGGCGATGTCGTAGTGTTCCGGGGGGCTATCACAGAGACTCCCTTCTCCCCTTGGGGGGAGAAGGGTAGGGGATGAGGGAGAGGCCTGGGACAAGCGCTGTGCCGGCCCTACCCCCTGTTGTCTTTCAACATCGGTGCATCTTGTATTGCATCATCAAGGGTACGTCGCCATCAAGATGCGGAGGTTAGTGGTTGCTTCGGGAAGATGGGGCACGCCCCCAGGCGGCCTTCCAGGCCCGGCTGCCGGCCATGGCGGCCAGCCAGCCCAGACCCGCCATCACCGAGGCCATCACATAGACCCAGGCCGGCCCCAGACCCTCCCAGACATAGCCGCTGATCAGGGCACCGATAGCTCCGCCCATGCCGAAACTCAGGGAGGAATACAAGGCCTGCCCCCTGCCCTGCTGGCGCCCCACGAAGAACTGATGCACCAGGGAAATGGCGGCCGCATGATAGAGCCCGTAACTGGCCGCGTGCATGAGCTGCACCAGGATGATGATGGGCAGACTGTCCACGAACACCGGCAGCAGGGCCCAGCGCACCATGGTAACGAACATGGCCACTGCCAGCAGCGGCCAGGCGCCGAAACGGGGCAGCCACCGGTGCATCATGAGGAACACACCCACCTCCGCCAGCACGCCCAGGGCCCAGAGATAACCGGCCATGGTCCGGGTGTAGCCGTTGAGTTCCAGATACAGGGTGAAGAAGGCGTAATAGGGACCATGACTGGCCTGCATCAGGAAACAGGCCACCAGCAGCAGGATCACCGCCGGGCTGGACAGGGTGGACCAGAGGGAGACGGGAGCGGATTCGTGCACCGGCGCCTGACCGTCACGGACCTGCAGGGTACTCAGCCACATGAGCCCCAGCAGCACCAGCACGATCCAGGGCAGGACAGCCACATCCACCCGCTCGAACACCGCCCCCAGGGAACCCACGGAGAGCACGAAACCGATGGACCCCCAGAGCCGGATGCGGCTGTAGGCATGGGTGCTCTTGCCCAGGTGGTTCATGGTGGTGGCCTCGAACTGGGGCAAGGCCGCGTTCCAGAAGAAGCTGAACAGGGCCATCACCACGGCGATCCACCAGTAGCCGCTGTAGAACAGCAGCCCGGAAAAGCTCAGCATGGCCAGGGCCGCGGCGATGCGGATGACCAGGGTGCGGCGCCCCGTATGATCCGCCACCCAGCCCCAGACATTGGGGGCGATGATCTTGGTGGCCAGCACGATGGCCATCAGTTCACCGATCTGTCCGGCGGAGAACCCCTGCTCGTTCAGATACAGCCCCCAGTAGGGCATGAAGGCGCCGATACTGGCGAAGTAGAAAAAGTAAAAGCTGGAGAGTTTCCAGTAGGCGGCAGGCATGGGGTTTTACGTGATGGCGCGGCGGGGCAGCCGCTCAGGGCTGTCCCGCGGGAACGTCCGCCATGGTCACCGACACATCGCCGTTCTGTCCCCGATGCCGCAGGGCATGGTCCATCAGGACGATGGCCAGCATGGCCTCGGCAATGGGGGTGGCGCGAATGCCCACGCAGGGGTCGTGACGTCCGGTGGTGATCACCTCGATGGGCTGGCCATCCACGTCCAGGGAGCGCCCCGGGATGCGCAGGCTGGAAGTCGGTTTCAGGGCGATGCTGACGCGAATGTCCTGGCCGCTGGAGATGCCTCCCAGCACGCCTCCGGCATGGTTGGAGGCAAAACCCTTGGGCAGCATCTCGTCCCGGTGCTCGGTGCCCTTCTGCTCCACGCAGGCGAAGCCGTCACCGATCTCCACCGCCTTGACCGCATTGATACCCATCATGGCATGGGCGATATCCGCATCCAGACGATCAAAGATGGGCTCGCCCCAGCCGGGGGGCAGCCCGGTGGCCACCACGTTGATGCGGGCGCCGATGGAGTCGCCGGACTTGCGCAACTCGTCCATGTAGGCCTCCATCTCCGGCACCCGGTCCGGATCCGGACAGAAAAAGGGGTTGGTCTCCACCACGGACCAGTCCACCTGCCGGGCGCGGATGGGGCCGAGCTGGGCCAGATAGCCCCGCACCTGGACGCCGAAGCGCTCCCGGAGGTATTTCTTGGCAATGGCCCCGGCCGCCACCCGCATGGCGGTCTCCCGGGCGGAGCTGCGGCCGCCGCCCCGGTAATCCCGCAGGCCGTATTTCTTGTGGTAGGTATAGTCCGCATGGCCCGGCCGGAACTGCCGGGCAATGTCGGCGTAGTCCCTGGAGCGCTGATCGGTATTCTCGATCATCAGGGCGATGGGCGTGCCGGTGGTGCGCCCCTCGAACACGCCGGAGAGGATCTTCACCTGGTCCGGTTCCCGACGCTGGGTGGTGTGCCGGGTCTTGCCCGGCCGCCGCCGCTCCAGATCCTGCTGCAGGTCGGCCTCGCACAGGGCCAATCCGGGCGGACAGCCATCGACGATACAGCCGATGGCCGGCCCGTGGCTCTCACCGAAGCCGGTGACCGTGAACAGCTTGCCGATGGTGTTGCCCGACACGTTCAGATCACCTTGGAATAGCGCTGTTCGGTGGCCTGGCGCAGGTAACGGTCAAACACCATGCAGATGTTGCGGATCAGCAGGCGGCCGGCGGGCTGCACGGTGATGGCGTTGTCGGTGACCTTGAGCAGACCATCGGCCTCCATGGGCTTGAGCCCTTCTAGTTCCTGGTCGAAATAGTCACCGAAAACGATATCGTGGGCGCGCTCCACGTCGGCAAAAGCCAGCTCGAAGTGGCAGATCAGACGGGTGATGACGTCCCGGCGCAGCAGGTCGTCCGCATCCAACTCCACGCCCCGGAACACCGCCAGGCGGTTTTCATCCAGGCACTGGTAATACTTCTCCAGGTCGTGGTGGTTCTGGCTGTAGCTGTTGCCCACCACGCCCACGCTGGTGGAACCCAGGCCGATCAGGTCACAGTTGGAGTGGGTGGAATAGCCCTGGAAGTTGCGGTACAGGGTGTGGTCACGCTGGGCCACGGCCAGCTCGTCGTCGGGACGTGCGAAGTGGTCCATGCCGATGTAGACGTAGCCGGCCTCGGTGAGCTGCTGGATGGTCTGCTGCAGGATGGTGAGCTTGTCCGCAGGATTGGGCAGGGCATCCTCGTCGATGCGACGCTGGGGCTTGAAGCGATCCGGCAGGTGGGCGTAATTGAATACGGATATCCGGGCCGGGTTCACCTCGATGATCTTGCGCACGGTGTTGCCGAAGGTATCCGGGGTCTGGTGCGGCAGGCCGTAGATCAGGTCCACGCTGGTGGAGCGGAAGCCCAGGCGGCGGGCCTCGTCCAGCACACTCATCACCTGGGCTTCGGTCTGAACCCGGTTAACGGCCTTCTGCACGGTCTCGTCAAAGTCCTGCACCCCGAGGCTGATGCGGTTGAAACCCAGCTTGCGCAGCAGGGCGAGGGTGTCGTCATGCACCTCACGGGGGTCGATCTCGATGGAATACTCGCCGGTGTCGTCATCCAGCAGCCTGAAGTGTTCGCGGGTCTTGTCCATCAGCTCGATCATCTCGTCATGGGAGATGAAGGTGGGGGTGCCACCGCCCCAGTGCAGCTGGGTCACCGGGCGGCTGCGATCGAACAGCTCGCCCTGCAGGGCCATTTCCTTGTAGAGACGGTCCAGGTAGGGACGGGCCTTGGCGCGATCCTTGGTCACCACCTTGTTGCAGGCACAGTAGAAGCAGACCGTGTCGCAGAAGGGGATGTGGAAATACAGGGACAGGGGACGGCCGCTGGCGTTGGTGCCCCGGGCGATCTCCGCATAGCGATCGGCATCCAGACCTTCGTGGAACTGTACGGCGGTGGGATAGGAGGTGTAACGGGGACCCGCCGTATTGTAACGGTTGATCAGGTCCAGATCGAAATCGATGGTCTGCGACAAGCTCATGACGGCATTGGTACCCGGTCTAGGAATGTAACTGTCTATTGTAACCGCTCAGGGCGGATGTGCCGAACGTATTGGGGTATTTTGGTGACTTGCGCCAAGTCGGAGGTCATCCCGGTGTGGCTTTCCGGGCCGGAGCCCCTAGATGTCCAGGGCCTGCAGCTGCTCGGCGGTCAGCAGGAAGACCCCCTCCCCGCCCGATTCGAATTCCAGCCAGGTGAAGGGCGCGCCGGGCAGACGCGCCTCCAGGGCCGGGGCGCTGTTGCCCACCTCCACCACCAGAATGCCGCCGGGGTTGAGATGATCCGCCGCGTCCCGCAGGATCTCCAGGGTCGCATCCAGACCGTCCGGACCCGAGGCCAGCCCCAGCGCCGGTTCATGGTGAAATTCCGGGGTCAGGGCCGCCATGTCCCGGGCGTCCACGTAGGGGGGATTGCTGACGATAATGTCATAGCGCCGCCCGCCCAGCCCCTTGAAGAGGTCGGACTGCACCGCCTCCACCCGCCCCTCCAGCCCGTGACGACGGATATTCTCCCGGGCCACCGTCAGGGCGTCCGGGGAGATGTCACTCACGTCCACCCGAGCCTCATCGAACACATGGGCGCAGGCAATGCCGATGCAGCCGCTGCCGGTACACAGATCCAGCACCCGGCGCACCTCACCGACTTCGATCCAGGGCGCAAACCCCTGCTGGATCAGTTCCGCCAGGGGGGAACGGGGCACCAGCACCCGCTCGTCGACGAAGAATTCCAGCCCCATGAACCAGGCCTGACCGGTCAGGTAGGCGGCGGGCTTGCGGGTCTGCACCCGCTGCTCCAGCAGTGCCGTCACCCGCTCCCGTTCGTCCCGGGTGAGGCGGCATTCCAGCCAGGGACCGGTCATGTCATGGGGCATGTGCAGGGTGTGGAGCACCAGCCAGGCGGCTTCATCCAGGGCATTGTCGGTGCCATGGCCGAAACTCAGGCCCGCGGCGGTGAAACGACTCATGCCGTAGCGAATGAAGTCACGGACGGTCAGCAGCCCGTCGGTAGCGGTGGAATCGGTCATGGAAATCAGCCAGTGCGGTTCAGGGTGTGGAATAATACGCCGATGAACGATCAAGTGGCCAACTGGCAGGACTGGCTCAAGGCCCTGCCCCTGTATCTGCTGCCCCATCACGGGATCTCGCGGCTGGTTTACCGGCTGTCGCGCTGGGAAACCCGGCACAAGGACCCGGTGGCACGGTGGTTCATTCGCCGTTACGGCCTGGACATGTCCGAGGCCGTCGAATCGGATCCGAGCCGCTATGCCAGCTTCAACGACCTGTTCACCCGCGCCCTGAAGCCCGACGCCCGGCCGCTGGCCCCCTCCCCGGACGCCCTGGTCAGCCCGGCGGACAGCCGCATCAGTCAGCTCGGCCGCATTCGCGACGGGCAGCTGATCCAGGCCAAGGGACACGCCTACTCGGCCGCTGCCCTGCTGGGCGGGGACGCAGACCTGGCGGCACCCTTTGCCGACGGACACTTCATCACCCTCTACCTCTCCCCCCGCGACTATCACCGCATCCACATGCCCTGGAACGGGTCTCTGCGGGAATCGGTGTATGTGCCCGGCCGCCTGTTCTCGGTGGCGCCCTTCACGGTCAAGACCGTGCCCGGCCTGTTTGCCCGCAACGAACGTCTGGCCTGCCTGTTCGAGACGGATTTCGGCCCCATGGCCATGGTGCTGGTAGGCGCCATCAACGTGGCCTCCATCGAGACGGTCTGGGCCGGTGAAATCACCCCGCGCAACCCCCGGACACCGCGCCGATGGGACCACCGGGACGACCCGCCGACCCTGGCGCGAGGCGAAGAGATGGGGCGCTTCAATCTGGGCTCCACCGTCATCCTGCTGCTCCCCGAACAGGTTTCCGGCTGGCTGCCGGACCTGGCACCGGGCCAGGCGGTCCGCATGGGTCAGGCCCTGGCCCGGCGCTGAGGTGGCGCCCCCGACCTTGCGAGCCCCGCGCAGAACTGCTATTTATACTCTGATTTGATGCGCCGCGTCATGTGCGGCAGCCAAATCACGGGGCGCGCGGCCGGGGTCTTCAGTTCATGTCGCCGGACGCAGCAAGCACCCGGACGCCCCTATCGCGGCGAATAATGAGAATACCCATGAGCGAGAAAGATCACACATCGACGCCTGATGATGAGCAGGCGTTGAAGGCGGGCGATTCACTGCCCCCTCCGTCCGCCACGCCCCGGCCGGCGCGGGAGATCGGCGGCTACCAGGGTCCGGAACCCACCCGCTACGGCGACTGGGAACAGCGCGGACGTTGCACCGACTTCTGACAGCCGGCCACCTCGGCCTGCCGGGCAGCACACTGGCAGCCGCCGCCCTTGCATATCGCATGACAGAACGACCTTCCCCGGCCCGGAACGCCATGGCGTGCAAGGGTTTCGGGGTAGCAGACCGTCAACACCCGCACACTGCGGACTCTTCAAGCGGAGCCTTCCAAGCCATGCCAAACGACAACCGGCCGCTGTCACCCCATCTGCAGGTCTATCGGCCGCAGATGACCTCGGTACTCTCGATCCTGCATCGGATCACCGGCGTGATCCTGAGCATCGCCAGTCTGATCCTGGTCTACTGGCTGGCCGCCCTGGCCGCTGGCCCCGAGGCCTTCGCCCGCGCCGAGGCCCTGCTGCATGGCTGGATCGGAATCGCGATCCTGGCCCCCGTCACCCTGGCGCTGTTCTATCACCTGTGTGCCGGCATTCGCCATCTCGTCTGGGACGCGGGTGTCGCACTGACCATCAAGGGCGTCTATGTCACCGGCTGGATCGCCCTGGCCACCACACTCCTTCTGACCCTGATCTTCTGGGTCATCGTGATCTGACGGGGATATCGACATGAGCCTTCGTACACCACTCGGCCGGGCCCACGGCCTCGGTTCCGCCAAGGACGGCACCCACCACTGGTGGGTGATGCGTCTGTCCTCCATCGCCCTGGTACCGCTGATGCTGTGGCTGATCTTCAGCCTGGCCACCCTGGCCGGCACAGGCTACGAGGCCACCCTGGCCTGGGCCGCCAAGCCCCTGAACACGGTCCTGCTGATCCTCGGCGTCGGGGTGATGTTTCATCACATCCGGATGGGCCTGCAGACCGTTATCGAAGATTACGTGCACAGTGAAGGCAAGAAATTCACGGTGCTCATTGCCATGACGTTTCTCACGTGGCTGCTGGCGATCATCGGGATCGTCGCCATTTTGCGCATTGCTTTCGGGAGCTGATTGATGAAGGGCGACTACAAGATTGTCGACCATGCCTATGACGTGGTGGTGGTGGGCGCCGGTGGCGCCGGCCTGAGAGCCACCTTCGGCATGGCGGAAAAAGGTCTCAAGACCGCCTGCGTAACCAAGGTCTTCCCCACCCGCAGCCACACCGTGGCCGCTCAGGGCGGCATCTCCGCGGCACTGGGCAACATGGGCGAAGATGACTGGCGCTGGCACATGTACGACACCGTCAAGGGCTCCGACTGGCTCGGCGACCAGGATGCCATCGAATACATGTGCCGCGAGGCCGTTCCCGCCATCATCGAGCTAGAACACTACGGCGTGCCCTTCTCCCGTACCGAGGACGGCAAGATCTACCAGCGCCCCTTCGGCGGCATGACCACCCGTTTCGGCGAAGGCCGCGCCCAGCGCACCTGCGCCGCCGCCGACCGTACCGGCCACGCCATCCTGCACACCCTGTACCAGCAGGCCCTCAAGCATCAGGCGGAATTCTTCATCGAATACTTCGCCACCGACCTGATCATGGACGGCGAGGCCTGCCGCGGCGTAATGGCCCTGAACCTGGTGGACGGCACCCTGCACCGCTTCCGCGCCCACCTGGTGGTGCTGGCCACCGGCGGCTACGGCCGCAGCTACTTCTCCTGCACCTCCGCCCACACCTGTACCGGTGACGGCATGGGCATGGCGCTGCGCGCCGGCCTACCCCTGCAGGACATGGAGTTCGTCCAGTTCCATCCCACCGGCATCTACGGCGCCGGCTGTCTGATTACCGAAGGAGTGCGCGGCGAAGGCGGCTACCTGACCAACTCCAAGGGTGAGCGCTTCATGGAACGCTATGCCCCCAACGCCAAGGACCTGGCCTCCCGTGACGTGGTCTCCCGCTCCATGACCATAGAGATCAACGAAGGTCGCGGCGTGGGTCCGAAGCAGGATCACATTCACCTGCATCTGGAGCACCTGGGTCCGGAGGTGATCAACGAACGCCTGCCGGGGATCGCCGAGACCGCCAAGATCTTCGCCGGCGTGGACGTCACCAAAGAGCCCATCCCGGTGCTGCCCACCGTGCACTACAACATGGGCGGTGTCCCCACCAACTACCGGGGCGAGGTGGTCACCCTCAAGGACGGCAATCCGGATCACATCGTGCCGGGCCTGATGGCCATCGGCGAGGCGGCCTGCGTCTCCGTGCACGGCGCCAACCGTCTGGGTTCCAACTCCCTGCTGGACCTGGTGGTGTTCGGCCGTTCCGCCGCCATCCGCGCCGCCGAGATCGTCAAGGACATCGGCGCCTCCGTGCCCGACCTGCCGGCCGGCGCCAGCGACGCCGCCCTGGAGCGTCTGGACCGTCTGCGCTACGCCGACGGCAGCCGCTCCACCGCGTCCATCCGCGGCGACATGCAGGAATGCATGCAGCGCTATGCCGCCGTGTTCCGTACCGGCGAGACCCTGCAGAAGGGCTGCGAGCGCATGGACGAGGTCTTCCAGTCCTTCGGTGACGTGCGGGTCAGTGATCGTTCCCTGGTCTGGAACTCGGATCTGGTGGAAACCCTGGAACTGGAAAACCTGCTGGGCAGTGCCGTGGCCACCATCCGCTCGGCAGTGAACCGTCAGGAAAGCCGCGGCGCCCACGCCCGCGAGGACTTCCCGGATCGCGACGATGAGACCTGGATGAAGCACACCCTGTCCTGGGTCGACGCACAGGGCAAGGTCAAGCTCGACTACCGCCCGGTGCACATGTACACCCTCAGCGATGACGTGGAAGTCGTGCCGCCCAAGGCACGGGTCTACTGAGCCGCAGATTCAGGAGAACGCAAGACCATGGCCCAGTTTGTATTGCCAATCAATTCCCGGATCAAGAAGGGCAAGACCTTCAAGGCCGAGGGTGCCACCAACGTCAAGCGCTTCAATATCTATCGCTGGGACCCGGACAGCGGTGATAACCCGCGCATCGACACCTACGAGGTGGACCTGGACACCTGCGGGCCGATGGTGCTGGACGCCGTCATCAAGATCAAGGACGAGATGGACTCCACCCTTTCCTTCCGGCGCTCCTGCCGGGAGGGGATCTGCGGGTCCTGCGCCATGAACATCGACGGCACCAACACCCTGGCGTGCACCAAGGCCATTGACGAGATCAAGGGGGATGTGAACATCTACCCGCTGCCGCACATGAAGGTGGTCAAGGACCTGATTCCGGAAATGACCCACTTCTATGCCCAGTATGCATCCATCAAGCCCTGGATCCAGACCCAGACCCCACCGCCGCCGGATTCCGAGCGACTGCAGTCCAAGGAAGAGCGCGCCCGGCTGGACGGTCTGTACGAGTGCATCCTCTGCGCCTGCTGCTCCACTAGCTGCCCCAGCTACTGGTGGAACGGTGACCGCTACCTGGGTCCGGCCATCCTGCTGCAAGCTTATCGCTGGATTGTGGACAGCCGTGACGAGGTCACCGGTGAGCGCCTGGATGCCCTGGAGGACCCGTTCAAGCTGTATCGCTGCCACACCATCATGAACTGC
>NZ_JAJNQM010000074.1:0-17627 GCF_022227785.1 Ectothiorhodospira lacustris
CCGTGAACACTCGCCAGCAAATCCCTTGGGAACGGCCATGAAGCTTGCCCAATTTCTCCAGACGCAAATGGATCGGTTGCTTGAAGACTGGGAAGAGGCCGCGCTGGAACTCGCCCGGGAATCTTTAGGCGAAGAAAGCATCTCCCTGAGGGACCATGCCCGGGAGATGCTGCAGTTCATCATCCAGGACCTGTTGACGGCCCAGACCACGGAAGAGTCGACCCGCAAGTCCCTTGGCAACGCCGTAATCCCCGTTTCCTTCGCCGGTGAGCAACATGGCCTTGGCCGCCTGGAGCAGGGCATGACCCTCCTACAGGTCATACTGGAACTGCGGGCGCTGCGGGAGCGAGTAACCCGGCTCTGGGGCGATGAGCAGCAGGGCCTCACCACCGAGGACATCTACGATCTGGTGCGTTTCAACGAGGCCATCGACCAGTTGATCGCCAGCTCGGTGTCGAGCTATTCCGCTCGCAAAGACCAGGACAAACGCCTGTTCGAAGCCGTACTGAACGTCTCCCCCGACCCCTTCGCCCTATTCGATCCCGACGGCAAGCTCCTGGTCCTTAACAAGCCGATGGCCAATCTGGTCGGTACGCCGGCCCAGGACCACGTTGGCAAAACTGCGCTTGAGTTGGGTCTGGCCTTTGCTACCCAGGTACACGATGCGATTGCCGCAACCGTTGCCACCAGTCAGCCCCAGCGCGGGGATTTTCATGGCCATTTGCCGTCAGGCCGAGAATTGTACTTTGACTCACAATTTATCCCGGTGTGTAACGACCGGGATGAAGTGGAAGCCGTCGCCCTGATGTCACGGAACATCACTGCGCGCAAAAAGGCCGAACATCAGGTCTGGCGAAGCGCTAATTTCGATTCGCTCACGGGCATCCCCAATCGGCGTCTGTTCCAGGATCGGCTCGGGCAGTGCTTGCTGGAGGCCGAACGAGGTGATCGCTCCTTTGCGCTGCTGTTCATTGACCTGGACCGCTTCAAGGAGGCCAATGACCGGCTGGGCCATAAGGCCGGCGACCGCCTGCTGGAGCAGGTGGCCAAGCGGTTAGCCAAAAACGTCCGGACCGTGGATACCGTGGCTCGTCTCGGCGGAGACGAATTCACCGTCATTCTCAAAAACACTGGCAGGGAAGGTGCCATGAGGGCGGCCAAGGCACTGCTGGCCGATCTTGAACGGGCGTTTGACGTGGATTCCCAACGAGTTCACCTTTCCGGTAGCATCGGCCTGACCCTGTTCCCCGATGATGGCAAGGATGGCGACCAGTTGATGCACAATGCCGATCAGGCCATGTACGCCGCCAAGAAGCAGGGGGGCCACCAGATTCAGATCTATCAGTCCTGGATGGAGCCGAACGAGTCAGAGCGCATGCGGCTGCACAGGGAACTGGGCGATGCCATCAGGGAGGACCAACTAGAGGTTTACTACCAGCCCATCATTGACATCCGCACGGGAGCCATATCCAGGGCGGAGGCCTTGCTCCGATGGAATCATCCGGACAAGGGGCAACTCACTCCGGCCACCTTTCTCATCATTGCCGAACCCGACGGCATGATGGACAGTATCAATAGCTATGTCCTGAAGCAGGCTGTGACCTGCTCGCTCCGGTGGCGCAACCAGGAGGACGAGCCCTTTCCGATCCACATTAACGAGTCACCCGCCTCCTTTTTCACCCCAACCCTCGTGGAACAATGGTGGGCGCGGTTGATGGAAAGTGATCTCGAGGGCAGCCGGATCACCATTGAACTGACCCCCATTTCCCTGAGCAACCTCGTCGCCTGCGGTATCGATCCGGTCGAGAGCTGTGGTTTGGCAGATTTGCGGCTACGCTTGGCTATCGACGATTTTGGCATTGAGCCGTTCTCCATCGCCGCGCTTCAAGACTGCCAAGTGGGTAGTATCAAGGTGGGCAGGACACTGATCAATAAGACCGGCCAGGATGGTGATGCCGACCGCATACTGAAGGCCATTATCGGTATGGCTCACGCCATAGACATTCAGGTGGTTGCTGAGGGTGTGGAAAGGGAGGCACAGTTGCAATTCCTGGCCCGTGAGGGCTGCGACTACGCCCAGGGCTACCTGTTTTCCAAACCCCTATGCCAGGACGATTTCGAGGCATTGCTAGGACGGCTCCGTCAGTAAAGGCGCTACTACTCGTGATGGCGCGTTTTATGGTGTCAATAATTCGACGGCACGAGCCCCAGTGCTGGCTTGTGTAAAGTTGCGGGTTAACCATGCGACGTTTGGGCGGCGGGCGGTTTGGAACAATGTTTGTGCAGAAACGCAGGCACTTGTTCTGGTGGCAATGGCCGGCTGATCAGGAAGTCCTGCAACTCGTCGCAGTGCTAACGCCTCAAGGAAGCCGCCTGATCCTCGGTCTCCACGCCCTCGGCGATGACCTTCACATCCAGTGAATGAGCAAGAGAAGTGATCGTCGAGACGATGCTCATCCCCTTGGGGGCCACCGCCATCGTGGCAATAAACGATCGATCGATCTTCAGTGCAGTGAGTATCCGTCCGGTAGCCCCCGATATCCGCCCCTTCGTCGCAGGAGGCCACCGTGGGCCTCAAGAATGGTCGAATCCGTCACCGCTTCAGCTTCCGCATTCGGCTCGTGACGATCGCTCAAGCCCGACACGCTTCCGGTCTTTCGGTGTCCCCAGGGCGGCCGGCGAGTGAAGTCATACTCAATTGGCTCATTCCGAGTATGGCAGGCATCCCGCGTTATGCCCGACTAGAATTGTAGGTTAAAGGCCTTGCAACAGCTTTCCCTCGCCCTTTCATTTCCGCCTGGACACCTGAAGAGCGACTGGGGCGACCGCTGTCGCTGCGGTAGCATGCATTGGACCTTGGGCCGGACGGAAAAACGGTGTTTATTCGTCCTGTACTCCGGCTTGAGATTCCGATAGCCCCAGGTAAACCGGGCCTTGAGGGCGTACAATGGAGAGATTTACCCCGCTATGGGGTCGCGAGGTTTCCAGTGACCAGCAGCCGCTTGCAAACCAAGGCCATGGGTGCCCTGCTCGTGGTCATGCTCGCCATGATGCTGGTCATCGGTCTGTCCAGCATGGCGCTGATCCGGGATTTCTCCATGCGCTCGGCCACCGAGCACACCCGCACGGCGGCGGAGATGATCCGTGTCTCCCTCACCGAGGCCATGCTCAATGGCACCATTGACCGGCGGGCCTCCATGCTGCGGCGGTTGGCGGAGGTGAACAGCCTTAACGAGGTGCGGGTGATCCGTGGGGAACGGGTCATCGCACAGCACGGCGAAGGCCTGCCGATGGAGACCCAGGCCGATGATATCGACCGCCGGGTGCTGGCCAGTGGCGAGCCTTACTTCGGGTTGATCGGCGGACTGCTCGGCGATGAGTTCCGGGCCACGATTCCCTACATCGCTTCCTCCAATGGAGACATCAACTGCATGGCCTGCCATCAGGCCCCTGAGGGTGTCGCCCTGGGCGCTGTCACACTGACTGTCTCCGTGGACCACATGAAGACCGCCGGCATAGGCGCGGCCCTGTTCCTGGTGGTCATCATGGGCCTGTTCGCCGTGCTGTCCATGATCTTTCTGGGGCGTCTGCTTCGTCCTCTGGTGGAGACCACCCAAGAGGTTCGCAAGGCCGCCAGCCTGGCCAGCGGTGGAGACTTCAGTCAACGGGTGCGCAGTCGCAGCCGTGACGAGATCGGGCAGATCGCGAACCACTTCAACCAGATGGCCGACGCCATCACCCACAAGTTGACCGAGATCCGCGACCATGTGGCCCAGTTGGTCAATACCATTCCGGACCCCAAGGCCAATCTGCTGGAGGAGACCGCCGCCACGGTCTCGGGCCTGGTGAAGGTGGCCCAGTTCAAGCAGGCCATCGAGGAGGACCAGAACACCGAGGAGGTGTTCGTCCGCATCAGTGAGGTCCTGCACACCGAATTCGGCATGGAGCATTTCTCCATCTACCAGGTGGACCGGGACAAGCGCTTGATGGATACGGTGATCGTGGACGGGGTGACTCGCGACGACATTCGTTGGTGCCACCCCGACATCCTGGAACACTGCACCACCTGCCGGGCCGTGCGCACCGGTCATGCCATCGATGGCGTCGAGAACCGCCACCTGTGCCGTGCCTTCGCCAGCGAGGCCTTGGCCGACGGGTACAGCTATCTGTGCCTGCCCATCATCCAGTCCGGCGGCGTGGGCAGCGTGGTGCAATTGGTGGTGGCGCCCCAGAACATCCCGGCGCTGATCCGTGCCCGCCCCTTGATCAGCGCCTATCTGCGGGAAGCGGCGCCGGTGCTTCAGGCCAAGGGCCTGATGGCCAGCCTGAGGGAATCCAGCCTCAAGGACGCCATGACCGGCCTGCACAACCGCCGTTTTCTGGAGGAGTATTCCGACAGCCTGGTGGCCCAGTGCAAGCGCCGTCAGATGCCCATGACGCTGCTGATGCTGGACTTGGATTATTTCAAGACCGTGAATGACACCTACGGGCACGATGTGGGCGACGAAATACTGCGGGAACTGGCCCAGATTTTCCAGGCCCACCTGCGCGAATCCGATCTGGTCATCCGCTACGGCGGCGAGGAATTCATGATCATCCTCCTGGACACCGGTGCCGAGGCGGCGATGGATGTGGCCAACAAGATCCGCCGGGCCGTGGAGGCTCACCCCTTCAAGGTGGCCGGCGGCGAGCTCCACAAGACCCTCTCCATCGGCCTTGCCGCCTACCCGGACGACGCCCAGGCCTTCTGGCAGGTGCTCAAATACGCCGACGTGGCCCTATACGCGGCCAAGGAGAACGGTCGCAATCAGGTGGTACGCTTTGCGCCGGAGATGTGGCCGTCGGGTGGTGAGTATTGATTGAACATCGGCAAGCCAGAGAAACATTCGCCAACCACGGCGCGTCCGGCCGCGGCACGCGAAGCCCGGATGTGGCAGGCCAGAAACAGCGTTGCAGGAATTATAGAACTCATCCGCCGATGCGTACGGTCCCTCCTGGGTGATTCTCCGGCCGTGCATCATCACCCCATGCTTAATTTTCCCGGCGCCTTGGGTTACATTGCCTCCACCACCCAAGGAAGCAAACCGAATAACGTTATCTCCGCCCGGTCCCTGTCGGGCGCGGGGATGGCCGACAATAACGAGGCAAAGACCCATGGCAAAACCTGATCTGATCGCGCCCTCCATCCTCTCCGCCGACTTCGCCCGGCTGGGTGAGGAAGTCACTCAGGTGCTGGCCGCCGGTGCGGACATCGTCCATTTCGATGTGATGGACAACCACTATGTCCCCAACCTGACCATCGGCCCCCTGGTGTGCGAGGCCCTGCGCAAGCACGGCGTCACTGCGCCCATCGATGTGCATCTCATGGTCAAGCCGGTGGACCGCATCATCCCCGATTTTGCCAAGGCCGGTGCCGACTACATCACCTTTCATCCCGAGGCCTCCGAGCACATCGACCGCACCCTGCAGTTGATCCGCAGCGAGGGCTGCAAGGCCGGCCTGGTGTTCAATCCCGCCACCCCGCTGTCCTACCTGGACTACGTGATGGACAAGGTGGACATGATCCTGCTCATGTCCGTGAACCCGGGCTTCGGCGGCCAGAGCTTCATTCCCGCCACGCTGGCAAAGCTCAAGGAGGCCCGCCGCCGCATCGATGAGTCCGGGCTGGATATCCGTCTGGAGGTCGACGGCGGCGTGAAGGTGGACAACATCGCTAAGATCAAGGCCGCCGGTGCCGATACCTTCGTGGCCGGCTCCGCCATCTTCGGCGCCGCCCGGAAAGAAGACCCGAGCCGCTATGACAGTATCATCGCCGCCATGCGGGCTGAATTGGCCAAGGTATGAAGCCCATGACGATTCCGCAGCCCAAGATGGTGCTCATCGACCTGGACGGTACCCTGGTGGACAGCGTGCCGGACCTGAGTTTCAGCGTGGACCGTATGATGGAGGCCTTGGGCATGCCCGTGCGGGGCGAGGCCAAGGTGCGCCTCTGGGTGGGTAACGGGGTGGAGCGCCTGGTCAAGCGCGCCCTTACCGGCGACATGGAGGCCGAGCCTGCCGCGGATCTCTACGAACGGGCGCTGGCCCTGTTCATGGAGATCTACCGGGACAACAACACCGGCCGCAGCCGGCTCTATCCCGGCGTGCGCGAAGGTCTGGAGGTCCTGGCACAGTCCGGCCTGCGGCTGGGCTGCGTGACCAACAAGCCGGCCCGGTTCACGGCGCCCCTGCTGCGGGCCATGGAGATCGATCACTTTTTCGAACTGGTGGTGGCCGGCGATACCCTGCCGCAGAAGAAGCCCGATCCGGCGCCTCTGCTGTATGCCGCCCATCAGTTTGACGTCCATCCCAAGGATGCCCTCATGGTGGGGGATTCCCGCAGCGACGTGAAGGCCGCCCGTGCCGCCGGATTTGGCATTGTGTGCGTCACTTATGGTTATAATCACGGCCAGGATATCCGGGAGCAGAAGCCGGATTCGGTCATCGACAGCCTCGATCAACTGCCGGGGCTCATGGAGCAGATAGCCTGATGCCTGGGATTCTCATTCTAGTCCGGTCGACGCGATGGCGTGGGTGACAGCAGCCTGTCCACCCACTGTGCCGACCTGTCCACCGGAAATGTCCCATGAGTCCCGAACAATTCGATGATCTGATCCGCCAGGGTTACAACCGCATCCCCCTGGTCCGCGAGGTCCTGGCCGATCTCGACACCCCCCTGAGCACCTACCTGAAGCTGGGTTCCGGTCCCTATTCCTACCTGTTGGAGTCCGTCCAGGGGGGCGAGAAATGGGGCCGTTATTCCTTCGTCGGTCTGCCCGCCCGTACCGTGGTACGGGTCTGCGGGCATCAGATCTGCGTGGAGGAGTCCGGCCAGGTGGTGGAAGAGATCCGGGTGGACGATCCGCTGGCTTGGATCGAGACCTTCCAGACCCGCTTCCGGGTGCCTGATCTGGCGGATCAACCCCGTTTCACCGGGGGGCTCGTGGGTTATTTCGGTTACGACACCATACGCTACATCGAGCCCCGCCTGGGGGGCGTTGAGAAGCCTGACCCCCTGGGTGTGCCCGACATCCTGCTCATGGTCTCCGACGAGGTGGTGGTCTACGACAACCTGGCGGGACGGCTTTACCTGGTGGTCCATGCCGGTGCCGGGGAACGTGAGTCCGCCGAGCGACGCCTGGAGGAACTGCACGAAAAACTGCGCCGGATCACCCATCTGCCGCCGGTCCACCCCGCGCCCCGCAAGGTCAGCGAGTCGGACTTCATCTCCGGCTTTACCGAGGATGGCTTCAAGGCGGCGGTGGATCGCTGCAAGCAGTACATCGTCGATGGAGATGTAATGCAGGTGGTGCTGTCCCAGCGCCTCTCCATTCCCTACGGTGCCCGCCCCCTGGATCTCTATCGGGCTTTGCGCAGTCTCAATCCTTCCCCCTACATGTTCTACCTGGACCTGGGCGATCACCACGTGGTGGGCTCCTCCCCGGAGATTTTGGTGCGCCTGGAGGACGAGGTGGTCACGGTGAGACCCATTGCCGGCACCCGCCCCCGCGGCGAGGATGAGGCCGATGACCGGGCCCTGGAGCAGGACCTGCTCGCCGATCCCAAGGAAATCGCCGAACACCTCATGCTCATCGACCTGGGCCGCAATGACGCCGGTCGCGTCTCCCGCATCGGTAGCGTCCAACTCACCGAGCGCATGGTGGTGGAACGCTACTCCCACGTCATGCACATCGTCTCCAACGTGGTGGGCCGGCTGCGGCCCGGCATGACCGCCATGGACGTGCTGCGGGCCACCTTCCCGGCGGGTACCGTGAGCGGTGCCCCCAAGATCCGCGCCATGGAGATCATCGACGAACTGGAGCCGGTGAAACGGGGCATCTACTCCGGTGCCGTGGGCTACCTGTCCTGGCAGGGCAACATGGACACCGCCATCGCCATCCGCACCGCCGTGATCAAAGACCAGATCCTGCATATCCAGGCCGGCGCCGGCGTGGTCCATGATTCCGTGCCCGACAACGAATGGGCCGAGACCATGAACAAGGGCCGTGCCGTGTTCCGTGCCGTGGCCATGGCGGAGTCGGGGCTGGAGATCCAGCCCGCCTCGATGCGCGGCAAGGGCCGATCCTGATACCGCTGTCGCCGCCCTTTCCATCTCCCGGCCAACCTACTGGGGTACGGCACACATGCTGCTGATGATCGACAACTACGATTCCTTCACCTACAACCTGGTCCAGTATCTGGGCGAGTTGGGGGCCGATGTGGAGGTGCGGCGCAACGACGCCATCACCCTGGACGAGATCGAGGCCCTGGCCCCGGCGCGGATCTTCATCTCCCCGGGCCCTTGTGCCCCGGATCAGGCGGGCATCTCCCTGGCCGCCATCCGTCGTTTTGCCGGCAGGGTCCCCATCCTGGGGGTCTGCCTGGGGCACCAGTCCATCGGCCAGGCCTTCGGCGGCCGCATCGTGCATGCCCGGGAGATCATGCACGGTAAGACTTCCATGATCCATCACAAGGACATGGGGGTGTTCCGGGGGTTGGCCAATCCCTTCGAGGCCACCCGTTACCACTCCCTGGTGATCGAAAAGGCCTCCCTCCCGGACTGCCTGGAGGTCACTGCCTGGACCGAGACCCCGGCTGGGGCGCTGGACGAGATCATGGGGGTGCGCCACCGCACCCTGGACGTGGAAGGGGTTCAGTTTCACCCGGAATCCATCTTGACCCAGCATGGCCACGACCTGCTGAGAAACTTTCTGGAGGCCCCGGCCCGGGTTGACCCATCCTCGGGTGGCCGCAACAATCCAACGACACACGACGACAGGGGGCGGGCTACACCATGAACATGCAGGAAGCCATTCGCGCAGTCACTGAACATCGCGACCTTTCCGGACCCGAGATGGTCCACGTCATGCGCCGGATCATGACCGGCGAGGCCACCCCCGCCCAGATGGGCGGCTTCCTGGTCGGGCTGCGCATGAAAGGGGAGACGGTGGATGAAGTGGCCGCCGCCGCCTCGGTGATGCGTGAATTGGCCACCCGGGTCGATGTGGAAGCCGAGCACCTGGTGGATACCTGCGGCACGGGGGGTGACGCCTCCGGCAGTTTCAACATCTCCACCGCCTCCGCCTTCGTGGTGGCGGCCGCCGGTGGGCGGGTGGCCAAGCACGGTAACCGCTCCGTTTCCAGCAAGTCCGGCAGTGCCGACGTGCTGGAGGCCGCCGGGGTCAACCTGGAACTGGCTCCGGAGCAGGTGGCCCAGTGCATCAACCAGGTGGGCGTGGGTTTCCTGTTCGCCCCCAAGCACCACGGCGCCATGAAGCACGCGGTGGGTCCCCGGCGGGAGATGGGCGTGCGCACCCTGTTCAACGTGCTGGGACCGTTGACCAATCCGGCCGGCGCCCCCAATCAGGTGCTGGGGGTGTTCAGCACCCACTGGCTGGAGCCTCTGGCCCAGGTGCTCAGGCTGCTGGGTAGCCGGCATGTGATGGTGGTGCATGCGGAGGACGGCCTGGACGAGATCAGTATCGGCGCACCCACCCGGGTGGCGGAGCTGCGCGGCGGCGAGGTGACCACCTGCATCATCGCCCCTGAACAGTTCGGCATGCGGCGTACCCCCCTGGATGCCGTCCGGGTGGGCAGTGCCGAAGAGAGCCTGGCCCTGATCCGTCGGGTCTTTGCCGGTGAGCCGGGACCTGCGCGGGACATCGTCATGCTCAATGCCGGGGCCGCCATCCATGTGGCGGGCCTGGCGGATTCCATGGCGGCGGGGGTTCAGCGTGCGGGCGAGGTGATCGACAGTGGGGCTGCTGCGGCCCGCATGGACGAGTTGGCCCGTGTCTCCCAATCCCTGAAGGCGTGAACCCCATGACCGATACCCCTGATATTCTCAAGAAGATCCTGGCCCGCAAGCGCGAAGAGGTGGATGAGCGCAGTGCCCGGACCTCCCTGGAGGATCTGGCTCGTTTCGTGGACGCCGCCCCGGCGGTGCGTCCCTTCCTGCAGGCCCTGGAGGATAGGGTGAACGCGGGACGGCCTGCGGTGATCGCCGAGATCAAGAAGGCCAGCCCCAGCAAGGGCGTGCTGCGGGAGGACTTTGATCCCGTGGCCATTGCCCGCACCTATGCGCAGCACGGCGCCGCCTGTCTGTCGGTGCTGACGGATCGTGACTTCTTCCAGGGGCATGAGGCCTATCTGGAAGATGCCCGTGCCGCCTGTACCTTGCCGGTGCTGCGCAAGGACTTCATCATCGACCCCTATCAGGTCTACGAGGCCCGGGTGATGGGGGCCGATTGCGTGCTCCTGATTGTGTCCGCCCTGGACGACGCCCGGCTCTCCGAGTTGCTCAAGCTCTCCCATGATCTGGGCATGAACGTCCTGGTGGAAGTCCATGATGCCCATGAGCTGGCGCGTGCCCTGGCCCTGGATGTCTGCATCATCGGCATCAACAATCGCAGCCTGCGAACCTTCGAAACCCGCCTGGAGACCACGCTGGATCTGCTGGCGGCCATCCCGAAGAACCGTCTGGTGGTGACGGAGAGCGGTATCCACACCCCCGAGGACGTAGCCCGCATGCGCCGGGCCGGGGTGCATGCCTTCCTGGTGGGCGAAGCCCTGGTCAAGGCGCCGGACCCCGGCCTCCAGCTACGCGCCCTGTTCGATGCCTGATCCGAGGGCCGTGCTAGACTCGCTGTTGCAGGCTACATAACAACAAGGCTGGGTTTTCCCGCCACGATCAGGAGGTTTTGATGGCTCGTTACACTCTTGTTCCCTCCCATGCCCTCACCGATGACGCGGTGGTGCATCGTTTCCGTCAGGGGTTGCCGCAGCGGGTCACCCTGGAAGACCCGGCCGTGGATGTGATGACGGACTTTCGCCGGGTGGAGGCCGTGACCGTCTCTCCCGAAACCGCCATGGATGCCGCGCTGCAGAAGATGATCCACTCCGGGGTGCGTCTCTTGATCGTGGTCTCCGATGACGACCAGATCCAGGGTGTGGTCACCGCCCGTGACATCATGGGTGAGCGCCCGGTGAAGGTGGTGTCCGATGAGCGCATTGCCCACAACGAGCTGTCGGTGAAGCATGTGATGACCCACCGCAACGACATCAGCGCCATCGATCATTACGACGTGGTGCTGGCACGGGTCGGGGATGTCGTCACCACCTTGCGGGAGGCTGGACGTCAGCATGGCTTGGTGGTGGAGTTCGAGAGCGGGCGGGAAGTGGTGCGGGGCGTGTTTTCGCTGACTCAGATCGGGCGCCAGCTGGGGGTGGAGATCTCTGCCGAGGGGCCGGTGCAGAGTTTTGCCCAGATCGAGAAGCTGCTGAATCGATAGCACAAATGAAGAACCCCGCCAATGGCGGGGTTCCTGTCTGCGGATTCGGTGTATACCAACCCGACGGATCGAGTACGATCCATGCGGATCAGGATCCAGCCATCCCTGACTTCAGGCGGGCTTGACGTTGGAAGCCGCCAGACCTTTCGGAGTTTTCTGGGTTTCGAAACTCACCTTCTGGCCTTCGGCCAAGGTCTTGAAACCACCGCCTTCGATTGCGGAGAAGTGGACAAAGATATCTTTGCCACCGTCGTCGGGCGTGATGAAACCAAAGCCCTTGCCTTCATTGAACCACTTCACGGTACCAGTCAGCACTGCGTATTACCTCGTAGGAAAAAATATACTCGCAGCGTTCCTGCCGTACCCGGCGGCGGTAGAGGCCTTGAGAATACAGGCTGACTTCCGTGCATGGCGAATAACAGGGCGACTGCGCCTCTCATCATACGCCCGGCCTTGGCGGGGCGCCATCACTAATTTGCCTTTATTCCGTTTCAATTTCTTGATATTTGTCCGGAAATTGCAAACTCCGTCACAAATAGGGCAATCGACCATGCGCTCCCCGCTTCATAAGGAAACGTAGCCATGCCGCCATCTCCTTCTCTGCATCGCCACCTGATCTGCCTGGAAGCCCATGATGTTTCAAGGATTCAGGCCGCGCAGTGGTGTGCAGCCCTGCCTGCCGACGCCCGCGTGGTCTGGGTCGGGGGGCGACTCCCGGTTGCCGTCGAGCATGTTCCGTTACCCCAGGCCGACAGCCTGCTGGGCAGGGATCTGGACGCCCTGGTCTTCGATGCCGTCGACGGGCTGTCCGCCGATGCCCTGGGCGCCGCCTCCGGGGCGGTGAGGGGTGGGGGTGTCCTGTTGCTGATTCTGCCTGCTTCGGAAGGTGCTCCGGCGTCTCTGTTTCTGCACCGTCTCCGGCAGCAACTCCATTGTGCCGATGTGCCGATCATGGGGCCGGACGCGGCCTTGCCATCGTGGCCTGTGCCGAAGGCCCGCTCCCCTCACGTGCCGGCCGAGGACCCCTGTCTGACCGAGGATCAGCGCGATGCCGTACAGGCACTGCAAACTCTCACTGCGGGCAGAACACCGACGGCGCTGGTGGTCATGGCCGATCGCGGTCGGGGCAAAACCGCCGCCCTGGGTATCGCCGCAGCACGACTCATGATGGCCTCCCGGCCAAGCGGCGATGGTGTCCATATCGGTGTGACGGCGCCCCGGCTCTCGGCCCTGGGGCCGCTGTTCGAGCAGGCCGTACGGTTACTCCCGGACGCAGTGGAGCGAGGGCCGGGCTGGCTGCGCCTGGGGTCGTCAACGCTGCAGTATTTCCCGCCCGATAGCATCCCCGAGCCGGTCCCGGGTCTGATGCTGGTGGATGAGGCTGCAGGCATCCCCGTGCAGTGGCTGAATCAGTGGCTGGAGGCCTGTCTGGCGGCCGGCTGTCCAATGGCCTTCACGGGTACCGTCCACGGCTATGAGGGGGGCGGACGGGGGTTTGCCGTGCGCTTTCTCCGCATCCTTGCGCAGCGCGTGCCCGATACCCGTCACCTGCATCTGGAAACCCCGGCGCGCTGGGCCGCGGATGATCCGCTGGAAGCCCTCATGGCCCGCTGCCTGTTGCTGGACGCGCAAGCGGTGCCGGATGCGTCCATGGCCGGTGCCCGGCCTGAGGCCTGTGGGCTGAAGCCGTGGTCCCGTGAGCGCCTGGCCGGGGATGAAGTTTTGCTGAGAGAGATCTTCGGCCTGCTGACCCTGGCCCATTACCGCACCCGTCCGTCGGATCTGCAACGGATGCTTGACGATCCTGGTCTGCGGGTGGTCACCTGGGTATATCAGGGGCGGGTGGCCGCCGTGGCCCTGGTGGCGGATGAAGGTGAACTGGACGCGGGACTGTGCCGGGCCGTATGGCAGGGCGAGCGCCGCCCTCAGGGGCATTTTCTGCCCGTGAGCCTGATGCTGTACGGGGGCATGCCGCCCGAGGGCGGCCGGCTGCGTTATCGGCGCGTGGTACGCATCGCCGTTCATCCTGCCGCTCAGGGGCGCGGATTGGGCCGTGCACTGGTGCAGTGCCTGGTGGAGAAGGCACGTGAAGACGGTATCGACCTGGTCGGAGCCGGCTTCGGCGGCACGACTTCATTGCTGCGTTTCTGGTCCGGGCAGGGGTTCATGCCCGTGCGGGTGGGGGTGAAGCCGGAGGTGAGCAGCGGCGGCTGGGCCGTGACCGTGCTGCAGGCGTTGACCGCAGAGGGGCAGGGGATGCTGGATCAGGTTCAGGCCGAGTTTGGCCGCGCGCTGCCCCTGCTGTTGTCCGATCCCCTGCGGACGATGGCCCCGGACCTGGCGGCCTCCCTGTTCCATGGCCTGGACATCCCTCCGTTATCCCGTGAGGATCGCAGGGTGTTCGCCGCCTTCGCCCATGGTCGGCGGGTCCATGAGGCCTGCCTACCTGCCTTGCGTGCAGGGGTGATCCGCGGCCTGGCGGGGGCCGCCGCACCCCTGGAGGGCGCCGGTACGGTGGAGCGGGATGCCCTGGTGATGCGGGTGGTCCAGCAGCGCCCCTGGGAGGAGGTGGCCCGGTATCTGGGGGTGTCCGGTCGCAAGCCGGTGATCGCGGTGCTGCGGCGTGCCGTCGCCTGTCTGCCGGTCGGGTGAATGGCTGATTTTCCCTTGCGATCTTCGTCATGTCTGCCTAATATCAGGCTCAAGCTCTCAACAAAACCCGAGCAATCCAGACACATGATTCACAGCGTAGTCAGCTTCCTGGTACTGGTAGTCGTGGACACACCACGGCCCGGGGGCTTATTGCGCTGACGATCCAGCAACACTGATCAGAATCCAAAAAACCCCGGGCCTGAAAACCCGGGGTTTTTTATTGTTCATTTTTCGCCCGCAAACAGACCGCCACCGCAGGAGATACCGGCCATGCCAGCCGACGCCGACACCGCCTCACCCCACCGATCGCCGGACGGCCGCCCCGGAAACGGCGCCTGGGCCGTTCTGGAGGTGCTCAAGCGCCATCAGGTAGAGACGGTGTTCGGCTATCCCGGCGGCGCCATCATGCCCCTTTACGACGCCATGGCCCAGGATGCCTCGCCCATCCGCCATATTCTCACCCGCCACGAACAGGGGGCGGCGTTTGCCGCCAACGGCTATGCCCGTGCCTCCGGGCGCCTGGGTGTCTGCATCGCCACTTCAGGACCCGGGGCCACCAATCTCATCACTGCCGTGGCCGATGCCCACATGGACTCCATTCCCCTGCTGGTGATTACCGGTCAGGTGCCCACGAGCCTCCTGGGCACCGATGCCTTCCAGGAGACCGATGTGCTGGGCCTGAGCCTGCCGATCACCAAGCATAGCTATCTGGTGCGCCATGTGGGTGAGCTGGAAGCGGTCCTCGAAGAGGCCATTCACCTGGCCCAGGAGGGGCGTCCCGGGCCGGTGTGGGTGGATATCCCCAAGGATGTGCAACTTGCGTCTGTCAGGTTGTCCGGTTTCGTCCCGGGCGTGAAGGCAGCCGGCGAGGCCGGTACGCCGGACGAGGATGCGTTGGAGCGTGCCCACGAGCTGCTGGCCGCCGCCCGGCGTCCGGTGATCTATGCCGGTGGCGGTGTCGCCCTGGGCCATGCGGTGCCGGCGTTCCGTGATTTTGTCGCCCGTACCGGTGCGCCGGTGGTGACCACCCTGAAAGGGATCGGTCTGTTGTCACCCGATGATCCCCGCAACCTGGGCATGTTGGGCATGCATGGCGCCCCCTGCGCCAACCGGGCGGTGCAGGCCGCGGATTTGCTGGTGGTGGTGGGTGCCCGTTTCGATGACCGGGCTACCGGCCGCCTGGCGGCATTCGCCCCCGAGGCTCAGGTGATCCACCTGGATGTGGACCCGGCGGAAATGGCCAAGCTGCGGCCTCCCGAAGTGGCCCTGGTGGGGGACCTCAATCATCTGCTGCCGCGGTTGGCCCGGCCGCTGGCCATCGAGGCCTGGCGTGACCAATGTGCCCGATCTCGGCAGACAGAGGGGTTCAGGCTGCCGCCGCAGCGGCCCGAGGGTGGTTTTCCGGCCCTGCGGTTCCTGGATGCCCTGTCCCGTCGGGCCGGGGATCAGACCTATGTGGCCTGTGATGTGGGGCAGCACCAGATGTGGGTGGCCCAGTACTACGGTTTCAGCCATCCTCGCCGCCACCTGACCAGCGGCGGCCTGGGGGCTATGGGTTTCGGCCTGCCGGCGGCCATCGGCGCCCAGCTGGCCCATCCCGACGCTCGGGTGGTTAACGTCAGCGGTGATGGTTCCTTCATGATGAACGTGCAGGAGCTGGCCACCCTGGGCCGCTACGGGTTGCCGGTGAAGATCGTGCTGTTCGACAACCAGTACCTGGGTATGGTGCGTCAGCAGCAGGCGCTGTTCTACGAGGGTCGTCTGTCCTCGGTGGATCTTTCCGACAACCCGGATTTCGTTCAGGTGGCCCAGGCCTTCGGTATTCCGGCCCGCCGCTTTGAGGGGGCGGATGCCATGGAGGCGGCCATCCGGGCCTGCCTGGGAACCCCCGGGCCGCTGCTTTTGCACCTGCCCATTGAGCGTGAACAGAATGTCTGGCCCATCGTCGGGCCCGGCATGTCCAATGACCAGATGATTCAGGAGGACGTGGCATGAGCCATCAGTTCCAGTTGTTCGCCCGCCCCGCCGAGGGCAGCCTTGAGCGGATCCTGCGTACCGTGCGTGCCCGTGGGTTCGAGGTGCAGGACATGAGCGTGCGCCTGGAAGGCGGGCGTTACCATGTGCGCCTGCGGGTCGGCGGGCAGCGGGATCCGGGGATGCTGGCCCGTCAGCTGGAGAAGCTGTGGGATGTGGAGCACCTGGCGGCCCTGCAGGCGGCGCCGGAGGCCCGCGAGCCCATGGGTAGTCGGGTGAGCGCGGCATAGTGGGGGCATATCTCCGCCCCGTTGCCGAGGGCGCTGGGGCGGGGGCGGCGACTCAGGCCTTCACCCGCCCCAGCGGGTCATCGGGGTCCACCTCGTCCCGGAACGGTTTCTTGCGGTCGATGTGGGTGTACTGGTAGACGTTCCCCATCCAGTTGTTGATCACCGCCTCGGCGGTATCATGCCAGGTGTTGTCCAGGTGCTCGCAGATCAGCTGTTCCGGAAAGTCCGGCGGCGCGGTATCCCGTTGCAGGGCCAGGTCCAGGCGGTCCCGGTATTCTTCCAGGATGGCCTGGCTGCGGGGGCAGAAGTAATTGTCCACGAAGGGTGGATAGTCCTTGCGCTCGCCCCGGGCATAGCGGGCCACCTCCCGCTTGTATTCCTTGAGCAGACTGATGATGTCGTACTCCGGATGTCCCTGGAAGAAGACGATACGGAATTCGTCTTCGCTCACCGCCAGATGCACTCCGGCTTCATCACTTTCCACCAGCACCTTCAGGCCCGCAGTCTCGAACTGCTGCCGGGAGATGTGATTGAAGCGCGAATGAGGGACATCGAAGCGGGTGTTGACCCCGGCCACCAGGGGATGGGTGCGCTCCACCACCCGATGGGGGTAGACCCCCCAGCGTTTGGAGGGTAGGGGGCTGCGGGTCTGGCCGTAGCGGAACTGCATCACCGCATGGGTGGCCAGGCAGGAGCACAAGGTGGAGGTGACGTTGGCGTAGGCCCAGTCGATGACTTGGGCCAGAGGTTCCCAGAAGGGCTCCAGGGACAGGTCCGGCTGGGTGACGTTGGCCCCGGTGATGATGAGGGCGTCCAGCCCCTGCTCCTGGATCTTTTCCAGCGGCTCGTAGTAACGGGCCACATGCGCCTGCCCCTGGGGACCCCGCTCCAGGGCGTCCAGGGTGAAGGGGTGGATGTAAAACTGGGCGATCTGGTTGCTTTCCCCCACCAGGCGGCAGAACTGGCGCTCCGTGGCCGCCAGGGCGGCATCGGGCATCATGTTCAGCAGCCCGATGTGCATGGCGCGGATGTCCTGCTTCAGGGCGTAGTCCGAGGGCAGTACCGTCTGGCCTTCCTGCTTGAGACGCGAGAAGGTGGGCAGTTCCGAGTGGGCAACGAGCGGCATGGCGGGTGTCCTGACTGCGTATGTGATGAGGGATGGCGAATGCCGTGGCTTCAGCGCTCCGGGCGCTGGCTATCCAGCGCCTGTTCGATCAGACGGTTGAAATCGGCCTCGGTGCGTACTTGTGCGATCTCGTCGGAGCTGATGGTATAACCGTGGCGCCGGGTGAGGGCCTCGTAGCGGGGCAGGCGGTCCCGGAACAGGCGCGGGAACATCCAGCGCACGAAATCGTCCGGGTCGATCTGGGCTACGTATTCC